>CAZUFH010000011.1:0-18302 GCA_964618885.1 uncultured Pseudomonadales bacterium | reverse complement strand
CAAAGATTATGTGGAAGCCATGTGGCTCATGCTACAGTCTGATAAGCCCAAGGACTACGTCATCGGCACCGATACCAACTACTCTATCAAAGACGCTTGTAAAGCGGCCTTCGACCACGTTGGCCTAGACTGGGAGGACCACGTCTTTTCCAACTCCAAACTGCTTCGACCTACCGAAATCACCGACATGAGAGGGGACTACTCGCTCGCCAAGAAAGAGCTAGGCTGGGAACCCAAAGTCTTTATGAAAGAACTAATGGAAATCATGGTGGACTCCGACATTGAGTGGCTCAAGAGCCATAATGTAAAATAGCCGCATGGAAAAAGAGGTCCTCATTACCGGTAGGGAAGGCTTTATGGGCCAAAAGCTGAATTTGGAGCTCAAAGCTCATGGCTATAACACCTCTGGTACTTCGCTACTGAAAATTCCTGGTGGCGAAAAAGAAAATATTTTCCAGTGTGACATAACCGATCCCGAAAGAACCAAAAAAATTATCTTTGATCGTCAACCATCGGCCATCATTCACCTGGCAGCTCTGGTGAAGCCGAGTGATGCTGTCAAGAATCCGCCTCTAGCCTTCAAAGTAAATGTGGAAGGTACCAGAAATATGTTTGACGGTGTGAGGGACATCCCCAGCTATCACCCGAAAATAATTATTATTGGCTCATCCGAAGAGTTTGGAGTAGTCCCCTCCGGCATTCCGGTCACGGAAGAAACCCCCTTGGCTCCGGTGAATCCTTATGGCGAAAGTAAGATGCAGGCTTGGAAACTGGCGGAGGAATATATTCAACAGTACGATCTGGACATCGTCTCTGCCATCCCTTTCAATCACACCGGCCCCGGCCAAGATCTCGGTTTTATTGCGCCGGATGTCGCTGCTCAAATTGTGGAGATCGAAAGAGGTCTCAAAGAACCGATACTGGTCACCGGGAATATCTCCCACAAGCGAAACTTTTCTGACGTCCGCGATGTCGCTAGAGCGTATCGCTTGCTTATGGAACTAGGTCGGACAGGGGAGAGGTATATCGTCTGTGCGGATCAAAGTATCCCTCTCTCTTACGTCGTCGATACTCTAATTGGTCAATCGCTAGTCAAGATCGGACACCGGATAGACCCGAATCGCGCCAGACCGGCAGACATTGCCGATATCTCCGGAAGTCACGCCAAGATTACCCGCGAAACCGGCTGGAAACCAGAAATCCCCATCGAACAAACCCTGAAAGACCTCCTCGAGTGGTACCGCTCAAAAGCTTGATAAGATTAAGCTGTGAAGAAAATTATTAGCATTCTCCAGACCCAGACCGTCAAAGATTCTTTTATAGTGGCTTTGGGGTTGGGGGTCTCGGCTATCATCGGCTTTGTCTTTACTATTCTTCTGGCACGAAGCCTCGGGCCGGTGAACTTCGGTGTCTACTCGGCCCTCACTGCCCTGGCGGCCATCGTCTACAGTCTCGGAGACCTCGGTATTTCTTCGGCCCTTATCAATTTCCTTCCCAAAAAAATCTCCGAGAGATACGAGTATCTCGCCACTAGCTTCTGGCTGGAGTTTGTCATCGGCGTCTTTATCCTTTTGTTCTTCGGAATTCTTTCACTTTTTTTCCGACAGATCGTTCCCGGGTCCCTCGGCACCGATATCTTTTTAGCTGGCCTGCTAGCCTTTAACTATCTATTGATCATCTACACCCAAGGCATCTTTACCGCCGACAGGAAGTTTTGGTCTTACTCCGCGAGCCAGATCGTGGACTCGGCTGTCAAGATCGTGATTGTCCTCGCTATTTTTAAGCTAGGCAGACTCTCCATAGGTACTGCCTTGATAGCCAATGTTATTTCTACGTTACTGGCTCTGCTCTTCACTTTCGGCAAGACGCTTTACTCCATCGAGTTTGACTTTTATAAGAGTAGCTTTTGGAGTATCTTTCATTTTGCCAAGTGGATTGCAGTCTCGAGAATTTTTACCGTGATGATTTCCAGGGTGGATATTGTGCTTCTTAATCTCTTGGTGGGCAGCTACTCTGCCGGTATTTTTTCGGCTGCAAGCCGGGTGACCTTACTCTTTGCCATGACGGCAGCCGGTCTCGGGTCGGTCATCAATCCCCGGTTTTCTTCCTTTGACAACTCTCATAAAATTCTCGCCTACTCCAAAAAGTTAGTCCTCTTGGTTTCCGGGATTGCCGCCTCCATGATCGCCATTTCTTTTTTTGCTTCCCCAATCATAAACTTGGTTTATGGCGAAAAATACTTGGAATCCATTTCTGTTTTTAGATATCTCATCCTAGCCATGATTCCCTTTTTATTTTCCCTTATCTCAAACTCCGTTCTCGTCTACTCATTCAATCAGCTAAATTTCTATACCAAGATGATGGCTATCCAGACTACCATTATCATCGGACTGGATCTCTTGCTCATTCCGCGGATAGAGTACCACGCACCGGCTATTGCTCTCTTTGCTTCCAATATTTTTGTCCTGTTCGCTTCGTTCTTCAAAATGAAAGCCCTTCTTCATGAAAAGTCTTGATTGGACATCCGACAGTCACCACATTCTCGAGCAAGCCACCGGGCTAAATAAATATAACCGTTGGCTCATGAGACACTTCTCGGACTACTTTGGTAAAGCAATCTTGGAGCTTGGCAGTGGCCAAGGAGCTCTTTCCAAGCTACTGCCAGCCAAATCCATAGTCGTACTGTCCGATGTCATTCCGGAGTACTTGGCTGGTCTCAAAAAAGTCTTTACCGATCCGGTGATGAGAATAGATATTGAGAAAGAAGCTCCGAAAGATTTAGTCGGTAAAATGGATACGGTCTTTTCTTCCAATGTTTTTGAGCATATTCAAGATGACCGGAGCGCTTTCCAAAATAGTTTCCGACTACTCGAGTCCGGTGGGTACTTTCTGATGTTTGTCCCCGCCCGTCCCGAAATCTTCGGGAATCTGGACGAAGAGATGGGGCACTACCGCAGGTATACCAAAAAAGAACTACGGCAAAAATCCGAAGGCGCGGGCTTCACTGTCGAAAAACTTTACTATGCTAATTTCCCCGGCTATTTTCTCTGGTGGGGTAGGGGAGTCCTTCTCGGAAAATTTCTCAAAAGTAAGTCCGGGGATTCCAAGTCCGACAGTCTCATGGCCAAAGTCTTCGATTCTTTGATAGTCCCACTCCTGTACCTAGAAAAATACATCCACCCACCCTTCGGCCAAAGCCTTGTCCTCATCGCCAGGAAACCTAGCTAAATAGGTTATATTTCAAAATACACCAGAGGGCGTGGAGGCCGTCTTTCCAGCCGATCTTCTTACCTTGCTCGTAGTTTCGGCCATGATAGCTAATACCGACTTCATAGATTCTTACTCCCATCCGGGATACTTTCGCGGTAAACTCCGGCTCGAGACCAAAGCGGTTTTCTTGTAGATTAAGTTTCTTGGCTACTTTCGCGGTAAACATTTTGTATCCCGTCTCCATATCTGTCAGATTGATATTCGTACACATATTAGAAATCACGGTCAGGAAATTATTCGCTACCATGTGCCAGAAAAAAAGCACCCGGTGAGGCCTGTCTCCCATGAATCTTGAGCCGAAGACGACATCAGCGTCCCCATCTACAATCGGTTTTAGCAAGATGAGTAGCTCCCTTGGGTCGTACTCCAGATCGGCGTCTTGAATCACGACTACGTCACCGGTGATTTCCAGCAGACCTCTTCTTATCGCGGCCCCCTTCCCCTGATTCTTCCTCAAAGTCACAATCTTAATGATCCCCATCTTGAGTTTTTCTGTACTCAGTCCACCTTTGGCGGAGAGTTTTTCAGACGTTCCATCCGTACTTCCATCATTTACTACGATGAGTTCTTTCCTAAATTTTCCAAAATTAACCGCCATCACTTTCTTTATAGCCTGGGCCACAAATTTTTCTTCGTTGTACACCGGCATGATGATCGACAGCTTCTTTATCACAGCCCTAGTTTACAGCATACTAACCAAAGAACCAAAATTATGATTTAATTAATTTAAATGCTAACTACTGTCGATAAAAAATGGGTTAAAGAAACAGCCAGGGATGTTATGCACGACGAGATAACTCAGCTTATCGTCGGACATATTCAGCCGACTTTGGCCACCAAAGACGACCTTCTTGATTTGGCCACCAAAGACGATCTTCTAGATTTAGCCAACAAAGTTGACCTGTTAAATTCAAAATTTGCCACAAAAAAAGAACTAAGTGAGTTTAGATCAGAAACAAAAGAGTCTTTAAACGAAATAAAAAATACTCTAGACTGGATTGTAGGGGAGATAAAGGAGAATCGCCAGGAGCGAGAAGTAATGAGTCATCGCCTCTATAGAGACCATGCTCCCAAACTAGAAAATCACGAAAAGAGAATCGTCAAACTGGAGTCTCATCATCGAATAGTCCCACGGGCCGTATAATTAGTTCATGTCCCCGAAACTTTCGGTTGTTATTCCCACTCTAAACGAAGAAAAAGATTTACCGGCTTGTTTGGCTTCTCTCCGGGGAATGGCTACTGAAATGATCGTCGTCGATTCCGGCTCTACCGACAGGACGGCCGTCATCGCCAAGAAGTTTGGCGCCAAAGTGATCCAACATTCCTTTACCTCTTACTCGGAAACCAGAAACTTTGGAGATAGTGTATCCACGGGGGACTGGATTTTATCTATCGAGGCGGATGTGACTATCTCTCCGGAGCTAAAGACGGAAATACTGGAAGCAATCAAAAATGAAAAGTTCGAGTCTTACTATATTGGCCGCGTCAATTTAATCTGGGGCAAGGCAGTGCTTCATACGGACTGGAGTCCCCAGGACGACTGCCATATCTGGCTCTATCGGAAGGGAGCAGGCAGTTGGCAAAGTCTAGTCCACGAGGAATACGTGACTCAAGGAACAGTTGGTAGGCTCAAGCACTTCCTGATTCACCGGAACTATGAAACCGTCTCTGAGTTCATCGAAAAAATCAATAAATACTCGGACCTCGCCCTCCAGCAAAAAAATTACTTTCCGGGCTGGTGGTTCCTTAGGGATTTTCTAAAAAGATATCTGTATAAACAAGGCTACTTGGACGGGTATCGCGGACTATTTCTGAGCTACCTGCAGGCGGTCTACTACCTCACACTAACGATCAAACGCTATACTAATAGTAATTAACACAATCTCGTCATTCCCGCGAAGGCGGGAATCCATTCAATAGATACCGAATTCGGAAATATTTGATGGATTCCTGGTCAAGCCAGGAATGACAGACCAAAATGTACATAGTATTAATCACCATTTTGGGACTTGTCATGCGACTGGTTCTAGCCAACCAAAGCTTTTGGCTGGACGAAGGTGCCTCTCTTATGATGGCCAAGTTACCCTTACCCCAGCTTATTGAGTCCATCAAAACTGATTTTCACCCACCCTTGTTTTACACCTTGCTTCACTTCTGGATACCTTTGGCTGGCAGGTCCGAGTGGCTCATCCGCTTGCCTTTTATTCTACTCGCCACCGCCACCATCCCGGCTTTGTATTTCCTCTGCCGAGAAATCTTTGGCGCAAAGTCTAAGATCCCACTACTATCCTCTCTCTTCGTGGCTCTCAATCCTCTCCATATTTATTACTCGCAGGAGCTGAGGATGTACTCCCTGGTCACCTTACTCATTGTTCTTTCTTGGTACTCTCTACTCAAAAAGAAATTTTTTCTAACTTCAATTCTAAATTTACTGAGTTTCTTTACCTTTTATGGCGCTATTTTTAATCTTCTGTCCCAAGTTATTTTCCTCTTCTTTAATAAATCAAAGAACATAATTTCGGAAATTTTCTTCATCACCACTCCTACCATTCTTGTCTTTTTACTTTGGTGGCACGTCTTCTCGACTCAGCTCCAGAATGGTAATTATCTTGAGTCAGTTCTCCCTGGCTGGCAAACTCTCTCTGGGACCTTGACACTCAAGTCTCTCCTTCTAATTCCCTTGAAGTTTATCCTCGGTCGTATTTCCTTTGAACCTCAAAAGCTATATTATTTGGTAGGGAGTCTACTCATTTTTATCTTTTCTATCTTTACCGGCTACTCTGCCAAAAACAAAAAAAACCTACCGGTCTGGGTGGCTTTACTCACTCCTTTAATTCTGGGGACACTTTTAAGCTTCAAAACTCCCATTCTTGGTTACTGGCGCTTTCTATTTGTCCTTCCTTTTTTCATTACCCTTCTAGCTGCCGGGATCGACTCTCTTCCCAAGGTGACTTACTGGGGAACGGTCGCCTGGGTTTCGGGCACCTTTATTTTTTTTAATCTCTTTTTCTGGAACAACGTCCAGTTTCACCGGGAAGATTGGCGTGGTCTGACCCAGTTCCTCTCAGGAAAAAATAGCCTGGTCCTACTCGCCTTCCCTTATCAATTTGCCCCCTTATATTATTATTCCACCGATGCTGAAATCCTGCCTATAGAAAACTCTGTTTATCAGCAATTGCCCTCCATAAAGGACTTGCTTGAAGAGAAAATGACCAGTCGCGAGGTGCTTTATTACCTGGATTACCTGGCAGATCTCACCGATCCGGACCGGTCCGGGCTCAAGTCCCTTGAGAAGTTTGGCCTAAAGCAGACTGGAGTATATAATTTTAATGGTTTGGGACAAGTTTACGAGTTCCGACCTTTATGAAAATTGCGATCGACATCTCTCAAGCCATCTACGGCACCGGTGTATCCGTCTACACCAAGAATCTTACGGCGAGTCTCATCAAGCAGCACCCCGGAGATGAATTTATCTTGTTTGGTGGGTCTCTGAGACGTCGGCAGGAGCTTATGTCCTTAGCCAAAAAACTCAAGGGCACGCCCAAAATCTACCCTTTCCCCCCCACTCTTATGGACTTCGTCTGGAACTCACTTCATATAGTTCCGGTCGAGACTTTTACTGGACCAGTAGACATTGTCCACACCTCGGACTGGACCGAGCCACCTTCCAAGTACCCCAAAGTGACTACCGTTCATGACCTAATCCCTTTTAAGTTCCCTCAAACCACCACCGACTCCATCCGTAATGCTCACAAAAAGAAACTCGCTTGGGTCATCCGTGAATCGCAAAAAATTATCGCTGTTAGCGAATCAACCAAGAAAGATCTTATGTCTATCCTGCGGGTACCGGAAGAGAAAATAGTCGTCATTCCCGAGGGAGTAGAGGAGCGGTACACCCCCCAGCCACAGGAGCTGGTCGAACTAGCCAAGAAGCACTACAAGACCGGCGACGAGTACATCTTTACTCTTTCTACCCAAGAACCCAGAAAAAATCAGGCTGCGCTGATCAAAGCGTATGAAATCGTGCGTGAGACCTACCCGAACCTCAAGCTACTCATTGCCGGTCGAGTCCGGCAGGATGGCGGCTTACCTCCCACAGAAGGCGTCATTATGCCTGGGTACATCCCAGACGCCGATATGCCCACTCTATATTCAGGCTGTCTGGCCTTTGTCTTTCCCAGTATTTATGAAGGCTTTGGTTTGCCCCCACTCCAGGCTATGGCCTGTGGAGCCGCCGTAGCTGCGGCAGATATTTCTAGTCTCCCGGAAGTAGTTGCAGATGCCGGGGTCCTTTTTGACCCGAGCAGTGTCCAGGCAATAGCGGCTGGTATAATAGAGGCTATCCAAAACCGGCCCGAACTAAGGAAAAAAGGTCTTAAACAAGCTTCAAAATTCACTTGGAAGAAGGCGGCGGAAGAAACTTATAAGGTATATACGGAAGTGTTGTCTCAAAAATAATTATGATAATTGGCTTTGATATAAACGAAGCAAATGTTCCCCAGAGAGTGGGCGTCAATCGAGTGGCCTACTACATCTTTGTGCATCTGGTCAAAAATCTTCCCGACGAGGACAGGATCATAGCCTTCGGGAAAGACAGACCTCTACCGGACATGCCTCCAGCCAGCGAGAAACTCAGCTACGAAATATTTGGCGCCAAACGGGCTTGGGTGCTTACTAGTCTTACCAAGAGGCTATTTTTCGGTAAGCCCAAGGTCGATGTCCTCTTTTCTCCCAGCCATTACTCTCCAGTTCTAGCTCCAGTCAAAAGCGTAGTCTATCTAATGGATATGTCTTTTGAGCTGTTTGGCACGGAGTATTTCACTAGTTATGACATCAATCAGCTCAAAAGATGGACGCCAATTTCGCTCAAAAAAGCCAAAAAAGTTTTTACCATTTCCGAATTTAGTAAAAACGAAATAGTTCGCCTGTATAAAACTGACCCAAACAAAATCGACGTTATTTACCCTTCTTTCGATAAGAATGTGTTTCATGGCAAGATACCTAAAACTCAGCAATTATCGGTTCGCCGGAAATACGGTATCAACGGTAGCTTCTTGCTCTATTGGGGTACTCTTCAGCCTAGGAAAAATCTGTCTCGGCTGATAGAGGCCTTAGCTCAAATGAAGGAAACTCGGCTAAAGCTGGTCATTGTGGGCAAAAAGGGTTGGTTGCATGACCAGATCTTTGAACAAGCCAAAAAAATGGGTATCGAAAATAGAGTCATTTTTACCGGCTTTGGGTCTGACGACGATCTGCCAGCCTTGATCAAGGCTAGCCGGGCTCTGGTCTTACCAAGCCTATATGAAGGTTTTGGAATGACTGTCGTCGAGGCTCAAGCAGTGGGAACTCCCGTTGTAGTTTCTCGAGTTAGTTCCCTTCCTGAGGTAGCTGGCGACTCCGCTATTTATATCGAAGATCCTCACTCTGTCCAAAGTATAGTTGAGGCACTCGAAAAAGTAATGGCTCTCCGACTGTCTCAAAGAATCCAAATTATCAAAGCTGGCAAAGAAAATGCCAAGCGCTTCGATTGGGATGTGTCCGCCCAAAAGATATTGGCTATACTTAAGACTATATGACCATCTTCAATTTAAACTTTTCCAGTAAAGGTCTCACTTTCGTCGACAAGGACGACCAAAGGCTACCACTCTCTTCTGCCTTCAAAAAAATCTTTAATCGTCTTTATAGTTACATTTTGGATATGGAGCTTTATTTTCTCTCTATTGTCAGCTGTTTCCCTAGTCACAGCTTTAGAAATTTCTTCTACCGTCTCTCTGGAATCAAGCTTGGGAGAGGTGCGGTGGTCCATATGGGGGCTCGCTTTTTTCTCCCCCAAAACATCTCTATCGGTGAAGGGAGTATCTTGGGAGACCATATTTTTCTTGACGGCCGGGCCAAAATAAATATTGGTAAGCACACCGACATTGCTTCTCAAGTGATGATCTACAACTCCGAGCATGACTTGTCCGACCCATCCTTTAAGGCTACCGAAGAGCCTGTCACCATCGGCGATTACTGCTTTATTGGTCCCCGGGTAATTATCTTACCCGGTGTCAATATTGGTAATGGAGCCATAGTCGCCGCTGGGGCCGTTGTCACGAAAGACGTGCCTGGCGGTTTGATGGTCGGTGGAGTTCCGGCCAAGGTGATCGGGGAGAGGCCGCTAAAGGATTTTCACTACAAATTAGGCCGACCTCGGCTTTTTCAATGAATCGAATTACGTCTTTACACCATACTTACAAATATGTCATGCCGGACTTGATCCGGCATCCAGGCGTTTCTGGATTCCGGGTTGCACTACGTTTGCCCGGAATGACAAGCTGGGAAACTATTAAATGAAAATTAAGTATTTTATTGTTGCGACACTTTTTATTCTTGGCGTGATTTATCTCAGTCTGCCCACTCCCGCTTTACCAGATCTTCGTGACTCCGGCCGTTCTGACGAAGAAGGGGATACCTGGCAAAACCCGGACCAGAAGGGGTTTTATAGTAATCTCACCCGCGGTGAAGTGCTTTCCGATATTCAGTCCAAGTCCCAGATCAAAATTTTTGGTTTTGTTCTGCCTTCCTATCGCTTAAATTATCCACCCGAAGAAGCTTTTACCAAGGTGAGAGATCAGACCAAAAGTAACTACTTGGAAGAAATTGTGTATCCTCTCAGAAACTCTACTTTTGTCAATGGCTGGGAGCCCAAAAAAGCCCCCGAAAATGCGAATGTCGACCCCGAAGAAATCACCGAAATTTCTTTGCATGGGGTGGCTTACGATGCCAAGATTACTCTTCGCCCGGTAGATTCACTTATCTGGGCAAGGCTACTCATCTGGACCCTGATTTTCCCGGCCACTTATTTAGTCTTCTTATCCTTTAAACAATCATTATCGAATGCCTAATAAATGCGTCATTGCGAATCTCGTACTCGAGCCGTGGCAATCTCACTCCACCCAAACAAAATAAATATTTATGCCTAAAATCGAGTTATCCATCATCACTATTTCCTACAACACCCGACAAATCTTGCTGGATTGTTTGAGCTCCATCCTCAAATACACCAAGGGTCTAGACTACGAAATAATCGTTGTTGATAACGGCTCCACCGATGGATCTCTAGCCATGATCAAAGACTTTGCGCAGAAACATCCTCAAGTAAAACTCGTGGACGCCAAAAAAAATCTTGGCTTTGGCCGGGGAAATAATCTTGGGGCCAAAAAAGCCGCCGGCGAATATCTCTTATTTCTCAATTCCGATACTCTTATTTTTGATAACGCCATCAAAGATTCTTTAGAAATTCTAAAAAAGCAGACCAAAACGGGTGTTTATTCGTGTCGACTACTCAATGCCGACAGATCTTTTCAGCCTTCGGGCGGGCACTTTCCGACTTTGGGAAGGGTGTTTTCTTGGCAATTTTTCCTGGATGATTTACCGTTCGTGGGTAATTGGTTTGTCTCTATTCACCCCCATGAACCTGGCTTCAACTTTCTCCACCGTCTGTACAAGCCCCAGAAAGTCAGTAAGCTTACGGAAACTGCCGAAAAATATCCCGACTGGGTCACAGGAGCGTTTTTTTTGATTAAGAAAGATATCTTCGGGCAGGTGGGTGGCTTTGACGAAAAAATCTTTATGTACACCGAAGAGATGGAGCTCTGTTTCCGTCTCGCTAAGCTAGGCTACAAGACTTACTACACCAATACTCCGGCCATCATTCATCTCGGAAAAGCCTCCGGTAGTTCTTACTTGGCTTTCACCGAGGAAATCAAAAACATGCTTTATTTTTGGCAAAAACACCTGCCAGCCTGGCAACTACCTTTGGTCAAACTCTTTTTTTGGCTTGGTTCATTGCTTAGACTGTTAATATTTGGGATAATCAAAGGAGATGCCAAAGCACGACGCGCCTACTACGACGCTCTTGGATTCATTTTTTAAATACCTCTTCGCGGCGGTCTTGATTTTTATACCCCTGTATCCGAAGTTTCCTTTGTTTACAGTGCCCTTCACTTATGTCTCTATCCGGGCGGAGGACTTTCTTATCTCCCTGGTCTGGCTAGTTTTTTTCTTACGCCTCTTGGTCCGGAAAAAAATTACTTTCCCCAAAATTACTTTTCAGTTTGCTGTTTTCTTTTTTGTCGGTCTCATTTCTAGCCTCTCCGCCATCCTTATCACCAAAAATGTCGAGCCACTTCTAGTCCTCCTACATTTCTTCCGCCGCATCGAGTATATGTCTGTTTTCTTCCTTATTTATTTCGCCGCAAGTGACTCCGGCACCAGACGGTACTACTTGGAGCTCGCTCTCATTCCGGCCATCGGCGTCTTTATCTATGGTATTGCTCAAATTTATTTTAACGCCCCGGTAATCTCCACCATGGACTCCGAGTCTAGCAAGGGAATAGCTATGTACCTCCGTCCAGGTGTCACCCTAAACAGTACGTTCGCCGGCCACTACGACCTCGCCGTGTATCTCACCATGATGATGACTTTCCTGGTTGCTATTTCTAGTTCCCTCAGTACATGGCTCAAGCGACTACCATTCCTCGGCTTATTTACCATTCTACTTTGGCTTTTTATGCAGGCCGGTTCCAGGATTTCTCTTGTCAGTCTGGCCCTAGCTGTCTGTGTCGTCTCGTATTATTATCGCCGCTTTCTACTGGGTCTCATCTTTCTCGGGGTGATCTTTGCTTTTATTGCTACCTCTCAGCAGTATATTGACCGCTTCAAAAGTATTTTCAAAGTTTTTACCGTCAAGACTTCTCAAGTTTTTGTTTCGCCAGTGTTTGCCGCACTCACTCCTCGCCCCACTCCCACCCCCGAAGCCTTGAGACCCATCCAGCAAGACCGCTCTACTAGTATCCGGTTCGATGTTGAGTGGCCGAGAGCCATTAGGTCTTTCAGCAAAAATCCTTTCTTGGGTACCGGCTACTCTTCTATTAGTCTGGCTACCGACAATGATTATCTGCGCGCTCTAGGAGAGACAGGCGCCCTAGGACTATTATCTTTCCTGGCTCTTTTCCTGGGAGTAGGTAAGTTCCTTTTGTCTCGCATTGGCCGAGCTACGGGCTTGGACAAAGTCATTTTGGTTTCCGCTCTCGGCATCTTCGTCAGTTTCCTCACCAGTGCGGTTTTTCTGGACGTTTTTGAGTCCAGCAAGATCGCCATTTTATTTTGGGCTTACATGGGTTTAGCATTTAGCACTACCAAAGCATGATCAAAAAAATTCTTATTCTCGGTCTCCTGGTCTTGGGTTTATTTCTCCGGCTCTACAAAATAGATAATCCGGTGGCAGACTGGCACTCTTTTCGCCAAGCCGACACCGCTTCTGTCAGCCGGAACTTTATTGACCATGGTGTGAATCTCCTGGTACCCACTTATCACGATAACTCCAATATCCAGTCTGGCAAAGACAATCCCGATGGTTATCGAATGGTGGAGTTGACTCTTTATAATCTCCTACCTCACTCGGTCTACCAGATCTATCCCTCTCTTGGCTTAGAGCAGTCTGGCAGACTGACGTCTGTCATCTTGTCCCTGATATCTATTTATCTGGTTTACCTCATTGGGGAGAAGCTTTCCGGTTTTTTTGTGGGCTGGCTAGCCGCTTTGTTTATGACTGTTTTGCCTTTTAATATTTATTACTCCCGGGTTATTTTACCGGAGCCACTGATGATCGTTGCCATATTGGGCTCCTACTGGTACCTCATTAAGATGTCCGAGTCTTTCAGTGTCTCAAAAAGGCTTTATTTGTTACTAAGCTCGCTCCTTTTTGCCGTCGCTATTTTGGTCAAGCCCTTTGCTCTTTTCTTTGCCTTACCTCACGCGGCCATCGTTTTCCGCTCTTGGGCCAAAGGGGAACTCAATGCTCTAGACGTTTCTCTCTTTAGCATTATTGGGGCCGCTCCTTTTATCTGGTGGAGGCGTCATGTCCTAAGTTATCCGCAAGGTATCCCAGCGAGCGATTGGCTTCTAAATTCCAGTGGTATCCGCTTCCGCCCCGCTTGGTTCCGCTGGCTCTTTGGTGAAAGACTTGGAAAATTGATTCTAGGAGTTTACGGCACCACTTTCTTTACCTTAGGGGTGATTGCTAAGCCCAAAAACGAAGGCATTTCCTACTGGCTTTGGGCCATTGGTATACTTCTTTATTTCTCCGTAGTTGCTGGGGGTAATGTCCAACACGATTACTACCAAGCCATCATTATTCCTTTTGTCTGCTTCTTCTTGGCCAAGGGCGCAGCACTGGTCATGAGTTTGTCCCGCACTACCTACTCTCGGTTTTTGACGATCATCATGACCATCATTGTTTTTGTGTCGATGATTTCCCTTTCATGGTACGACATCAAGGGTTATTATCAGGTAAACAACTGGCCCATTGTGGAAGCTGGCAAAGCCGTAGACCGTCTCACTCCGAAAGACGCTAAGGTCATCGCTCCCTACAATGGCGATACGGCTTTCCTGTACCAAACTCATCGTGCAGGTTGGCCCATCGGCTACGATATTGAAGACAAAATGCTCAAAGGGGCTACTTACTATGTTTCGGTCTCATACGATGATGAAGCTCGGGACCTAGAAAAGAAATATACACTCGTCGAAAAAAATGACCGTTACATTATCATCAAACTTTCCAAGTAGATGAAAATTCTCATGCTGACGCCGTATCTGCCCTATCCGGATAGTTCCGGTGGTCAAATTCGGACTCAAAACTTACTCAAGCATCTGTGCAAAAGGCACGAGATTACCCTGGTCTCTCTGATCAAAGACCCCAAAGAAAATGAAAATGTGAAGCATCTCCTGAAGTATTGTAAAAAGGTGATGACTTTTCAGCGCAGCCGTACTCCTTGGACTCTGAAAAATATTTTGAAAACCGGTTTTTCTTTTGATCCTTTCCTCATTGTCCGCAACTTCGCTCCCGGGGTCCGGGAGGCGGTCATCAAGGAACTCGAAACAGGGGAGTACGATCTGGTACACGCCGAAACTTTCTACGTCATGCCCAGCATTCCCAAGACTGATCTACCCATAATTCTAGTCGACCAGACCATTGAGTATCTCGTGTATCAGCACTACGTCAATGAAACTGCTCACAAGTTCCTCCGGCCACTGCTTCAAATCGATGTGGAGAAAATGAAGTACTCGGAGCGATATTACTGGCGCCGGGCCACTCAAGTGGTGGCAGTGTCCGAAGCAGACAAAAAGGAAATGCTCCGCCTCGAGCCGGATATTCACGTCGAGATAGTTCCCAACGGGGTGAACCTGGATCTTTTTCGCAAAAAAACCAACTGGAACACCAAAACCAAGGCCGTGCTACAGATAAGTAACTTCAAGTGGCTCCAAAACGTCGAAGCTGCTCACTTGCTCATCGAAAAAGTCTTCCCTTTAGTCAGGAAAAAAGTCAAAGGGGTCAAGCTGTGGATAGTCGGTCAGCATGTACCTAAAGATATGCTGGAAATCAAAGATAAAGATATTCTGATCAAATCAGTCCCGGAAGACGACTCCAAGTCGCTCGTCGATGCCTGGCACGACGCGACCGTCTTTGCTTCTACTATCAAAGGTCCCGGTGGCACGCGTCTTAAGAACTTGGCTGCCATGGCTAGTCAGCTCCCCATCGTCTCCACCAAAGTGGGCGTCGAAGGCCTCATGGTCGAAGATAAAAAGCACGTTCTGATCGGGAACAGCCCTCAAAAAATCGCTGATTTGATCGTCAAAGTGATAAAATCACCCGGTCTGGCTCAAAAACTGGCTCTGGCCACCAGAACCCACGTCGAAGAGCACTTCGACTGGCGGATCATTGCCACCAATTTGGATCATCTCTATAACAAGCTCGGAAAAAATGAAAAAAAACAAGTTTGATCTAGCTGTCATCATCGTCAACTACAACACCAAAGACCTCCTCGAAGACTGTCTGAACTCGGTTTTCAAGGCCGATGCTCCAAGAGACGGTCTTCAGGTAATCGTCGTGGACAACGGATCCAAAGATGGAAGTCTAGAGCTTCTCTCTCGTCTTGAAAAAAAACATCCCAATTTAATCACTGTTTCAAATTCTAAAAACCTAGGCTTTGCCAAAGGTAACAACGTCGGTGTCGATGCGAGTGATGCTAAGCACCTTCTCTTTTTGAACTCCGACACAGTGATTAAGAGATACTCGCTTGTAAAGCCACTGAAGTATCTCAAGACTCACCCTAAGGTGGGTGCGGTGACTATTAGACTATATTTGAAAGACGGTCGTATCGATTACGATAACCATCGAGGCTTTCCCACTCCCTGGGCTGCTATCACCAAGTTTTCCGGCTTAGCCAATCTGTTTCCCAAATCCACCTTCTTCAATAGTTATCATCTGGGTTTCCGTAAGATCAACAAAATCCACCAAATTCCAGTCGCGGCCGGTAGCTGGCTCATGATGCCGGCCAAGCTTTTCCGTCAAATCGGTATGTGGGACGAAACCTATTTCTTCTATGGCGAGGACATCGATCTATGCTTCCGGATCAATCACGCCGGCTACAAAATAATCTATTATCCCAAAGTTAGCACTTTACACCTCCGGGGCGCTTCATCCGGTCTCCGCAAAGAAAACGCGAAGACGGCCGTCTCCGGCAAAGAGAATCGCCTCAAAGTGGCCAGGGCTTCTACCGACGCCTGGGGTATCTTTTACAAAAAGTTTTATCGGAACAAGTATCCTTTTTTTGTTACCGCGACTGTTTTACTGGGAATGTCTATCATTGGTAATCTAAGGGTTTTAAAATATAAACTGACCAAATGAGAATCGGCATAGACGCACGCATGTATGGACTCGAACACGCAGGTGTAGGTCGCTATGTCATGAAACTGGTCGAAATGGTTCTGAAATATGACAAGAAAAATGACTATGTCTTATTTCTCAGAAAGTCTCATCTTGCAGAATATAAAAATAAAAAAAGAGTTAAGGTGGTGGAAGTAAATATTCCCATTTACAGTTTTACAGAGCAGCTGATATTACCAGCCATCTTCTATCGTGAAAAGCTAGATCTACTTCACATCCCCCACTTCAACGCTCCTCTGTTTTACCCAGGGAAATACCTACTTACTATTCACGATCTAATCAAACATGATTCAAAGGGGCCAGAAACTACCACCAAGAAGCCTTGGCTTTACTTTCTCAAAAGAATGGGTTATCTGATCCTCACCAATTTAATTACCCAAAGAGCTAGTCACATCATTGTCCCGACAGAGTTTGTCAAAAACGATCTTGTCCAAAGACTCAAAGTTCCAGATCGGAAGATTACAGTAACCTACGAAGCTGTCTCGGGGTCGCTCAAGGAAGTCGCCTTGACCAATACGGAGAAGCACAAGGTGCTAAATCGGTTTGGCTTAGAACAGCCCTTTGTGGTTTATACAGGGAACGTTTATCCTCATAAAAATGTGGATTTACTTATAGACGCAGTCGTGGCTCACAATCAAGATAAAGAGGTAGACTTACAACTGGCTCTTATTTGTTCACGTTCAGTCTTTTGGGAAAGATTAAATAAGAAGATTGAAGAAAGAAAACTGGGTAAATGGATAAAGATGCTGGGCTACCTGGATGATAAAGATGTCTCGGATCTTTATAGCTTGGCCCTTACTCTGGTTCATCCAAGCAAGATGGAGGGTTTTGGTCTCACTGGTTTGGAAGCCATGTCCCTCGGGCTACCTGTCATCTCCAGTAATGCCAGTTGCTTACCAGAAGTTTATGGAGAAGCAGCTCTCTATTTTGATCCCAACAGCAAACAAGATCTAGTAGATTGTCTTGAAAAATTGATCAAAGATTCGGTTTTGAGAGACACCTTAATCGCAGCTGGTTATCATCAAGTACGTAAATATTCGTGGGATAAAATGGGCAGAGAAACGATCGCTATCTACAACACCCTTAAGTCTAAATAGTATCCTGTCATCCGCCTAGTCGGATCCATCCGGACAATATAACTAAATAAAAAAAATAAAATCCTGTCATCCCGGACTTGATCCGGGATCCATCCGGAATATATGATCACAATAAATCCCAAAATAAAAATCGCTCTCGTCTACGACCGCATCAATAAATTTGGCGGGGCCGAGAGAGTTCTTCTTTCTCTTCACCGTTTATTTCCGGAAGCTCCCATCTTTACTCTCGTCCACGAACCCAAAGCTTCAGGCTGGGCCAAAGAAATCGAGATAAAACCGACATTTTTAAACCACTTGAGCTTTCTCCGGACACGTCACGAATGGCTGGCTCCCATCGCCCCTCTGGCTTTTGAGACTCTAAACATGTCTGAGTTTGATGTCGTGATCAGTATTACTAGTAGCGATGCCAAGTCTGTCATCACCAAGCCCCACCAGCTGCATCTCTGTTACTGCCTGACCCCCACCAGATATTTTTGGAGTGGAGCAGGGGAATACGCGGCCGACAAGAAGATTAGATTTCTTCCAGACCTTCTCAAAAATTATTTCAAGTTTGTGGATCTGGTCACTTCCGTCAGACCGGACCATTACATCGCCATTTCTGACGAAGTAAAGAATAGAGTAAAAAAGTACTACAATAGAGAGTCCTCGGTTATTTATCCTTCTATAGAAGACAAATTTTACACAATAACGCAGGTTTCGTATGCTAATCGGGACTATTATTTAATCGTTTCTAGACTAGTTCCCTATAAAAAAGTTGATCTGGCGATCGCTGTATTTAATAAACTAAAACTGCCTCTAGTCATTATTGGGACGGGCAGCGAATCAGAAAGCTTAAAAAGAATGTCTCCATCGAATATTACTTTTGTGGATAACGTAGATGACGATCGACTTACAGAATACTACCGGCATGCCAAGGCGGTTATTTTTCCGCAAGATGAGGACTTCGGTTTGGTGCCTCTCGAAGCCCAAGCTCTGGGTACTCCGGTCATTGCTTTTGGCAAAGGCGGTGCCTTAGAAACGGTCATCCATCTCAAGACCGGCTATCTCTTCCCGGAACAAACAGCAGAGTCACTCACCACTGCCATTCTGGCATCACGGAAAATCCGCTTCAATCCTCAACTATGTGTCCAAAACGCCGCCCGCTTTAACTACGCCACTTTCTC
>CAZUFH010000010.1:16350-18985 GCA_964618885.1 uncultured Pseudomonadales bacterium | reverse complement strand
GATCCTCAGAATAAAGCCGATAAAGAGATCATAATGAATAACTACGTTGACCGGACGATGAAGTTACTCGAGCTGGGCGACGCCTATGTGGTGTTTAACGGTGGTACTGGAACCTTGTCGGAGCTGGGGATGGCTTGGGGGTTGGCTTATCTATATTTTGGTCATCACAAACCGCTAATACTGTATGGTGGCTTTTGGTACCCGATTGTAGAAGCATTGGTGACAAACATGCGAATTGGGGCAAGGCCGGGAGCACTTCGGGTGTACAAGATTGCCACTACACCGGAACAGGTATTAGAATACCTAGTGGAGTTTGACAAAGAAATACCGCCTCACGTAGAGATGAAAGATGATCTTAGTGGAGAAAAAGCTTTTATGGAATAAAAATTATTTTGAATATGATAGACACAACCAGAATAGAGAAAAATGGAAAAGTAATGCTTCTCGCCTATGACCAAGGGTTTGAACACGGCCCCGTGGATTTTGATGATAAGACTGTGGATCCGACGTACATTATGGAAATTGCCAAGAATGGTTACTTTACAGGGGTGGTATTCCAAGAGGGAGTGGCGGCAAGGTATTATCCTTCGGCAAGCTCAGGACAGGCTGGGGCCCCCCCCCTAATTGTGAAGCTGAATGGTAAAACATCTTTTTATGGAGAGGAACCTTTGTCTCTACAGCTTTGTACAGTGGAAAAGGCGGCTGAACTAGGAGCAATCGGGGTAGGCTACACTATCTATGTCGGAAGTGAGCATGAGGAGCAGATGCTGGTAGAGTTTTCTCGGATAGAGGATGAAGCCCACGCGAGAGGCATGATCGTGATTGCTTGGATGTACCCGAGAGGCAAGAAGGTGGCCGGTAGGGAGTCCGAAAGAGACGTGGTAGCCTATGGAGCCAGAATTGGGATGGAGATGAATGCAGACTTTGTGAAGGTGCCGTATACAGGGGATCCTGAGAGTTTTAATTGGGTGGTGCGGGCGGCGGGTAAAACAGGTGTACTGGCACAGGGCGGGAAAAAAGTTGATTGGGAAAACTTGGATCAGGAAGTCGAAGGCTGTATGAAGGCTGGTGCCAGAGGAATTGCGATAGGTAGAAATGTCTGGCAGGATCCAAATCCAAACGAGGTTTCCCAAAAACTATCGGAATTGGTGTTTAAGTAAAAAGACGTTTGAGGAGGCGGTCAAGGTGACCTCCCCACTTGCGCCAGAAATCCTCGAAATAAATAATGTTCAGAAGAATAAGGGTGATAGTAAGTATGGCGTCGTAGGTGGTTCGATCCTGATAAACATCGTCCAGCTGAATCCACATGGCAAACTCATCGAACGCAATACCAAGGGCGAAGCCATAGAGTAGGGCTAGCTTGAGGCGTGTTTTGTCCGATCTTGGTTGGGTAATGGCGAAAAGGCCAATCATGGCGAGGAGTATAAAGCCGTAGGCAAAATGGTGGACGTGGGTGCCTTTGATGCTGATGAAGAGGTTGGGGAAAAAGGTGGTGATAAAACGTGAACCGGCGAAGGTGATGAGAAAAGCAAGGAGAATAATAAAAGGTACTTCTTTGCCGTTTTTGGGACGCAGAAGATACCAAGGTTTCATGAGGATATTTTAACAGTTTCGTGAATGGAGTGAGATTGCCACGACCCGCCAGGGCGGGTCTCGCAATGACGACTTGGAGTGGGATAGAATGAAGTTATGCAAAAAGTGATTGTGGCTGGAGCGGCGGTAGTGGATGTACTACTTAAATCAAAATCTTTGAAAACCGTAAAAGGTCATGAAGTGCCTGGTGGTTTGGCGATGTGTGAAGTGGTAGGAGGGAAGCTGGAGGCGGAAGAAAATTTGGTTACCAGCGGAGGTGGGGGTACCAATGTAGCTGTTGGACTTCATAGATTAGGTGAAGCAGTGAAGGTAGTTTCCAGAATCGGTAGCGACGACTTGGGTGAGGTAATGATCAAACAACTGGAGCGAGAAGGCCTTGATCTGTCGATGATGCAAAAAGGAGATGGAAAAACAGGTCTATCGGTGGTGCTGGTTTCTAATGATGGAGGCAGGTCGATAGTTACCTACCGTGGGGAGAGTGCTTTTATTAAGACAAATGAGATTGACTGGGAAGAGATTAAAAAAGCCGATTGGATTCAAGTGTCTTCATTGGGAGGAGAAATGCAGTTCTTGGAAGATCTCATCATGTTTGCCTTTAATAACGGGGTGAAAATTGGCTTTAACCCCGGTAGAAAAGAGCTTGATCAAAAAGAAAGGATGATGAAGATTATTTCAAAGTTGGACTTCTTTAACGTCAATCGAATGGAGGCAAGTATTTTGACAGGTGTTGATTTTGATAACGAAAAGGAGATAATGAAAAAAATGGCAGATCTGGGAGTCAGGGTGGTGGCAGTGACCGATGGAAAACGGGGGGCGAGTGTAGTTGTAAATCGATCTTGGTTAAAGATGGATGCCTTTCCTGTTAGTTCGTTGGACGACACAGGGGCGGGAGACGCTTTTGTTTGCGGGGCAGTGGCTGGTATCCTGCAGAATAAAAAGCCGGAAGATTATTTGAAGATGGGACTAGCTAGTGGGGGAAGCCAAGTGATGAAGCTTGGGGCAAAGGACGGGCTACTGTATAAGAATGATATGGATAAGTGGA
>CAZUFH010000010.1:4224-16250 GCA_964618885.1 uncultured Pseudomonadales bacterium | reverse complement strand
GTGGTTAAATGAAGGTATGGAGAAGCCAAAGATATTTGTAACGCATGTTTTTTTGGGGAAGTTTTTGGAGAGACTTAATGAGAGGTGCGAAGTAGTTATTTGGCCGGGTAAAGATATTAGCCGGGAGGATTTATTGACTGGAGTGAAAGGGGCGATAGGGATAATTTCTTTGCTAACTGAGAAGATGGATGCCGAACTTATGGATGCGGCGGGACCACAACTGAAAGTAATAAGTAATTACGCCGTGGGTTTTGACAATATTGACGTCGTGGCTGCGACCAAAAGAGGTATTTGTGTGACGAACACACCAGGAGTGTTGACGGAGTCGGTGGCTGAACAGGTGATGGCGATGACCTTGGTGCTGTTTAGAAGAGTCGTTGAAGGAGATAGATTTATTAGAGCTGGTAAATTTAAAGGCTGGGAGCCGGATTTGCTCTTAGGTACAGGTATCAAAGATAAAGTGATGGGAATTGTCGGTCTGGGGAGGATTGGTCGTTGGACGACTAGGATGGCAAGTGCCTTGGGAATGAAGGTGATCTATTTTAACCGTCACAGGGACGAAGAATTTGAAGAAGAATATGACGTGGTCTATCACACTCTTGATCAGCTGTTAGAAAGAGCCGATGTGGTGAGCTTATCTGTGCCGCTGACAAAAGAGACTGAACACCTAATAGGAGAACGGGAATTGAAACTGATGAAACCAACGGCAGTTCTGATTAATACGGCGAGAGGACCAATTGTTGATCAGCAAGCTTTAATTAAAGCTTTGAAGGAAAAATGGATTGCCGGGGCGGGTCTCGATGTGTTTGAGGATGAGTCAAAAGTCCCTGAGGATTTAAGGAGTCTGACAAACACGATTTTGACGCCGCATACGGCATCTGCCACCATTGAAGCAAGAGTGGCAATGGCCAGGATAGTGGTCGATAATATCGCGGATGCGATTGAAAATAGGCAACCTTCATGTCTCGTAAATCCCGACGTTTGGAAAGATAAAACCGACTAGATGAAAGACTTAGAGGCTGAACTTGATCTACCTATGGACGAAGATGAGAATATTGGAGATGGGGCACCTAAGAAAAGGGTCAAGCGAAAAAAAACTAGAGAAGAACGGGCTGCCGAGCGGAAGGTTGTTTTTTGGACCCTGGTTATTATTTTTGGAGTGACTATTTTCTTTTGGCTTTGGCCAAAAATGAAAGAGCTTAATATTGGTTGGCCAACAATAAATGTTGGTGGATCGAAGGTGGAATCTCCAAAAACTCAGTGGAAAAATTACGTGGAGTATAAATTGTAATAATTTGATGGGTTCCTGGTCAAGCCAGGAATGACAATGGAGCGGATCTCTCTGCATCGATAGGGAGCCTGCAGGGCCAGGCCTTGCAGATTGGGGACCCTCTAAGGCCTGGCCCTGGTGATTTGATGACGTTAGAGAATTTGGGGGGTGGGGGAGTTTGGAGGAGTTGAAGGTGAAGTGTGGAGACGACGCTCAATATCGATCGGGTCACAAGCGATTTTTGGCTCTGTTCCTTTCACAAAGTAATCTATTCTAGTAGGACAGCCCGTGCAGGTCAGAGTGCCGGTGAGGATGCAAATTGGCACCTTGATAAGATTGTCGGGGACTGAGAAAGCTTGGGGTTCGGGATGCTTTTCGAGGATGGTATTAAATATCTTTGCCCAGATAGGTGAAGCGCCGGTTATCCCGGAAGCAACTTTGGACATAGGTGAACTGTCGTTGTTGCCGACCCAAGAGGCGACAAGAAAATTTTCAGTATAGCCTATGGTCCAGTTATCCTTGAGATCGTTACTGGTGCCTGTTTTGACCGCGACTTTTGAAGATTTGATATTGAGGACCGAGTTTGTGCCAAAGGCGGGGCTTCTGGCGGCGTTATCGCTGAGAATGTCTGAGATGAGATAAGCGGTGGTCGGTGAAAGGTTGCGCTTGGCAGTACAGGAGTCATCCTCGGCGTTTACAGTGGTGTTGCTTGATAAAATATTCTTTTGGTCCGTGCATGATGATAATCTGACACTTTCGTGATTATATTTTTCGACTTTTAAAATAGTATGGAGGGGAGTGGTAATTCCTTGGTTGGCAAAAGTTGAGTAGGCGGTGGCGAGGTCCACCATCTTTACTTCAAGGCTACCAAGAGCGATGGATGGTCCAAATCTGGCCGGATTGTCCCAGGTGGTTACCCCAAGTTTTTTGGCGAAGTTTGCAAAGTTTACGACTCCATTTTGTAGCAGTATGAGGATAGAGGGAATGTTGTATGAGCTTCCTAGGGCCTGTCGAAGGGTGATAGTTCCGTGGAAGCGTCCGTCATAATTCTTAGGGGCCCAGACTTCACTTCCTGACAAACGAATGACAATGGGTTTGTCTTCTATGACGGAGGACGGGCTGTGTGATTTTTCAAAATATAGAGCATAGTTGAGAGGTTTGATCGAGCTGCCCGGCTGACGGATGGCGGTAGTGAGGTTTACTTGGCCGTTTTCTTTTAAATTAAAGTAGTCAGTGGAGCCGACCATGACTAAAATTTCACCCGTTTTTGGATCGGTGACAAGGGCTGAGCCATTGGTAACTTGAAATTTTTTTAGAGCTTTTACCTCGTCAGTGACGATCTTTTGGGCTTTCTCTTGGAGATCGATATCTAACGTAGTGTAGACCTTTAGGCCCCCCTGGGTGACGACACTTTCCCCCAATTGGTTCACAAGGATACTTTTTACAAGCATGACAAAGTGAGGAGCTTTGATCTCAATTCTGGCGGACTTAAAATCAAGTTTTTCGGAGAGAGATTGATTTAGTTCTTTTTCAGAGATTAAACCGTCATTGAACATTTGGTGAAGGACCAGCTGCTGTCTAGAAGTTGCCAGCTCTGGTTGATCACCAAAGGGAGAGTATTTGCTGGGCGCCCTTGTTAGACCGGCCAAGAAAGCAGCTTGAGCCAGATTGAGGTCTTTGGCGTCTAGATCAAAGTATTGACGAGAGGCTTCTTGAATACCATAGGCCGGGCCCCCGAAGCCAACTTGGTTGAGATACAATTCAAAGATCTTGTCTTTCGAAAATAGACGTTCTGTCTTGATCGCAAGAATGATTTCTTTGATCTTTCTGGTGATGGTTTTTTCCGGGGTAAGAATGGTATTTTTTATTAATTGTTGAGTAATGGTTGAACCACCTTCGAGCTTGTCATCTAAGATATTTTTATAGACGGCTCTTAAAAGTCCCGGTAAAGAGAATCCGTTGTGAGTATAAAAATCCTTGTCTTCGGCGGCAAGAAAGGCATCTTTTACGTGTTGAGGTAAGGTGTTTAGAGCAATCAGGGTACGATTTTCATCTTTGTATATTTTGTATAACAGCACTCCGTTTCGGTCCAGTATTTGAGTAGTGAGCTTTGAAGGAAATCTATTTAGATCTATAGGGTTCGGTAAGTCATGGAAAATTTCGAGGTAGATGAGGATAGACAAACAGAGTGTGGAGATAACAAAAAAGAGGAATCGTTTGCGAGGAACAAATTGAAGTAATTTGGATAAAATTGATTGGATCTTGGGGAATGGCAAGTGAACCTTGAGAAGCCGGAAATAGATGAGAGGTAGTCGAAAATTTATTTTGGGTAACGAGAAATGAGGTAGTTTGGGCGATGGGAGTTTTTCGATGAGAAGAAGAAAAAAACCAGCAGTAGATATTAAGAAAATGATGAGGCTGAAGGCAGGACGACCGACTAGAGATAAGAAGTTTATTGATTGTTTTTTTTTCTTTTTACCCATACAAAATGTAGTTTTTGGGAAAGGGCCGGCCTAACGTCGATTGTAAGGCCGGAAGGTAAAAAAGACTAGAGGGTAGAAATGTTTTTTATCACCTCCCATAATTCAGGGAAGGGTACTTCGTAACCAATTGCCCAGATGGCGATGCCACCAAGATTTGCCGACTTGACTAATTTTATTTTTTGTTTCAATGACTCAGAGTTTTCAAAATATACTTGATGCGTCTCATTATCCTTTTCAAATACTAGGTATGGACTGAGCGTGGATTCAGACCAGATCGCAGAAAGTGAAGATATTGTCGGATCGGAGTAGAGGGATTGAATGCGGGAGTAACTGGCAAGAGAACCGGTTCTCGGATAAGTGTTGGCAAGAAAATTGGTTCCGGCAGTCTGCCATTCGTAACCGTAAAAAGGAACACCAAGAATGATCTTTTCTGGTGGAACAATTTTTGAAATTTGTGCCAGGTGGGACATAATATCTTGATCAAGGCAGTCAGAAGTTTCTTCTGCTTTACATTTGCCAGAAAGGGGAGCGACTGGACCGGCACGGGTAGAATTTTTCCGATGGTAGTCATAAGCCATGACAATGAATCTATCTACTATTGAATTGAGAGATGATAGATCCCAGAGGCGGAATTTGAAAGCGGTATCGGCAAAAATATCGATGTCGACATGACAATTTTTGTTTATTCTGAGACAAGCGTTTTTGATGTTACGAACAAAGGAAACGAAACTATCTCTGGTTTTTTGATTTGGTTCGCCAACATATTCGAAGTCGATGTTCAAATCATCAAAATTAAACTTTCGATAGACATCGAGGATTGAATTGAGGGCGGTTTGAGAATTTGTTTTGTCATCAAGAATCGAATCGATGAGTTCTGGTTCCATCGCAGTGACGGTCAGGACAGTTTTTTGGCCAAGAAGCTTAGACTGATAGAGAAGCTTACCAATAGTACTCGAATTTAATTTATTCCAGCCGGGTTCTTGTTCTTTTTTGGAGTTAACTTGATTGATTGATCCGTCTGAATTCAGATCAACTGCGAAGTAGGCAAAGTGAGTTAGCTGATTGATGTTGAGCTCATTGGCATATTTACTATTCCAATAAGGGAAAAAGCCATAGATAATCTTGGGCGATTTGGCAGCCACTGAGTTGCCGGTCACGGCATCGATCAAGGCGATTGGGCTCACGAGCGGGAGAGTATCCTCCCAAACAAAATAGATGGTGATGATAGAAAAAAATATGGCGAAGCCTAGAAAAAAGAGGCTAATTTTGCGGAACATTTTCAGGAGTGGGGAACGGAAGATAATTTTTTGGAGTAACAGACTTCGATTGGAATCGGGCGTAATCAACTACGGTTTGAGGCCACTGAATATGACCCTTATCATCCACAGGATAGGTACAATCAAGACAGAATTCCTGAGAGAATGGATCTCCCACGACAGTGTGCTCTTCCAGGTCTCGATCGACTGTTTCATCTCCCGGTAGGATGGGGTACTTATCGGAACGGCGAACCCAAACTTGCTTTCTGAGGGGAAAATTGTTTTGACTTAGAGGAAAGACTCCGTTTATGAAGTATTCAGAGTGTGATTCGCACTGATTTTCTTGCTGAGCCATCAGGCCGGTGAGGTTGCAAACTTGAAAATTGGTGATCATTTCCGGTTTGGAGAGAGGCTTGTCCTTGATGTTTTGAAGTACTTTTTTCATGATAGTGTTCCAGATGGGGGAAGCTCCGGTCACACCGGAGGCCACATAACTCATGGAGGAGTTATCATTGTTACCCACCCAAGTCGCGGCGAGGTAGTCTGGAGTATAGCCAATAGTCCAGTTGTCTTTCAGATCGTTGGTAGTACCGGTCTTGACAGATACCGAATGACCGGGAACGACGAGCTTGCTGCTGGCACCAAAGGCGGCGGAACGGGCACCATTGTCCGCTAAGATATCTGAAATAATAAAAGTGACTTCTTGGGGCAAGGTTACTCTAGGGTCTGTGGATAACAGATCTTTAATTGGATTTTGTTTCCAAAAATCGGTCCAGTTTAAAGGCATGACGGAGACTAAGTTGGCAGTTTTTTCGGGGAGGAATTCTTCGAGAACCTGGCCATCAAATGTTTCAACTTTTAAGACGGAGACAAGAGGGACCGTAACTCCTTTATTGGCGAAAGTACCAAAGGCCTTGGCCATGTCGAACATGGTAACCTCCCCACCACCAAGAGTAAGTGATAGTCCATACCGGCTGGAGTCGGTCCAAGTGGAAATTCCCATGGCAGAGGCGGTGGCTATAAAGGAATCAAGACCATTGAGAGCAAGTTGCTTAACAGCAGGAATATTGAGAGAGTTGGCGAGAGATTGCCTCATAGACACAGGACCCCTGAATGAGTTATCGTAGTTTTTGGGACAGTATTGTTTTTGACCGGCGACGTTAAAGCAAGTGGGGATGTCAAGATAGGTGGTACTAGTTGGCCAACCCAGTAGAAGCCCAGTGGCATAGTTGATTGGTTTGATAGAAGATCCCGGCTGGCGGAAAGAGGTAACGACATTAACTTGGCCGTCTATTTCATCATCATAGTAGTTTTTGGAACCGACAAGAGCAATTATTTCACCGGTGTTAGGATGGGTTACGATAGCCGCTCCATTGCTGATTTTTAGTTTGGCTATTTTTTGTAATTCAGCGGAAAGAGAAGCTTGGACATAGTTTTGTAGTTCAAGATCTAGAGTGGTGGTTACCTTTAATCCTCCGAGATTGACTTTTTCTTCCCCATGTTTTTGGACCAGACTATCGCGAACCATAAGGGAAAAATGCGGAGCGTTGATAGTAATGTTTTTCTTAAGAAAATTAAGTTTTTCATTTTTGGCGGACTCCGATTGTTCCGAAGTGATGTAACCGTCCTCTTGCATACGACGTAGGACCTCGTGCTGACGATTGAGAGCCAGCTCCGGTTTGGCTCCAAAAGGAGAGTAGCGGGTGGGAGATTGTGGTAGCCCGGCGAGCAAAGCCGACTCGGCTAAGTCAAGATCTTTGGCTGATTTACCAAAGTAAGTTTGAGCAGCTGTTTCGATGCCGTAGACGGTGCCTCCATAGGGGGCATGATTGAGATAAAGTTCGAGGATTTGATCTTTGTTGTAATAGATTTCTGTGACCAAGGCCAGGATGGCTTCCTTGATTTTGCGAGTGATGGTTCTGGAGGGGTCTGACAATAGAGAGTTTTTCACTAACTGTTGAGTAAGAGTTGATCCTCCCTCTAGCCGTTTTCCGGTGAGTGTATTAAAAGCGGCCCTGATAATAGCGAGAGTGTCTAGACCATGATGTTTGTAAAAATTTTTGTCTTCGATAGCAATAGTTGCTTGTTTGACAAAATTAGGAATGTCTTTTGAGGAGATAGGAGTTCGACGAAAGTCCGTATAGACTTCAAAAAGTAGCTTTCCATTCCGATCAAGAATCTTCGTGCTGATGGGGGCAGGTGTCTTGACCAGCTTGGCGGGATTGGGGACATCTTTCAGAAGAAAAAACAAAAAAATAAGAAATAAGCCAGAGACGACAAGAAAAATGTTTAGAGGGGTAAAGCGACGATCGTGAAGTATCTTTTTACAGCTCTTTTCAATTGAATGGAGGACTTCCTGGTGGGTAACGGACATAGTAGAATAGTTCATTATACCGTGTATGCTACCATTGGATTGTGAGACGACTTTGGTACTACTATCTTTATTTGTTAATAGCTTGGGGGAGTTTTCGATATTTTGTGCGACTCCCTGAGGTAATCGAAGAGCTTTGGTTCAAACCATTGATTTGGTTAATTCCTCTATTTTGGTGGAACATATCTTTACCGGAAAAAATTATGATGTTTGGAGAGAAATGGCTCGGTTCGATATCTTTGGGTATTTTTATGGGGACGATTTACTATGTTTTGGTCCGGAGATATAACATAGAAGTGAAAGCATTGAATGTAGATATTTTAGGAGTGGCTCTAGCAACGGCGGTAACTGAGGAACTTACTTTTAGTGGCTTTGTAATGGGCTACCTGGAAAAAATACAGAAGGGAAAAATATTTAATTTGTGGATCATTGGAGTCATGATTGCTCTAGTTAGACTGCCGATGCTATTATTTGTTTATCATTCCGGATTGGTAAATGTAATTGGGGTAATGCTTTTTGCTGGAGCGAGTGGGGTAATTAACGCTTGGATAAGGGTGAAAACGGGGAATGTAACCGGTTCGATCTTGGCGAGAATTGGGATGAACTTGGCAGTGCTGGGGTGAGGAAAGAACTCCAGAACTCGAGAAATCAAGAACTCAAGGTGGGAGGTCAGTGCACAAAAAACTCTCCCTGTTGGGGAGAGTTTGCGATTATTATGCAGGGTGAGACCAATATTCTGTTATCATGGCTGGTAACTTTTCCATGTCCATTTTCGATTTGGTACGGGACGTATTACCCGAGAGATCAATGGTGGCCAGAATCCAAGAGTATAGGTCAGAGTTCACTCGGCTGTCGAAGGTAAAATCTTGACCTGCCTGGTGGAATAGGCCATCGACGCTGAAAAGGCGAACAAAAAAGTAAAGACCATTATCTTCCCGGCAGACGGTGGATTTGATGGTCACACGCCGTTCGATTTCTTTACCGCGGAATTGCCTCTCGCCAAACTTGATGGTGGTGGAGAACCCCGGGGCTTGATAAGCGGCAGTGTATTTTACCTTCCCCAAATTGTTGATGATCATAGCTGGTTGATGATCCTTCAATTTGTATTCTCCGCCGAGAGGTAGGTTTGTGCCTGTTTCCCATGGTGTTTGGTCCATTTCCCGGTTAAAAGAGAAACAGGCGTTTTTGATGGCTGCCATAAAGCCAGTGGTCCTTATAAAGTTGACGATTTCTTGTTCTTCAGAAGTCAAAATAGGCATAATAGCCTCCGTTTCTTGATAGGTTTTATGAGGGAGCAAACTTAAATTTGTGTGAGTATAGCACAATCCCAGAAGATTGCAACTATAGGGTGGGTGGTCTTCAAAGTGAAGGATTGAAGTAGATTTTGCGGAGATTGGCCTCAATGATATGATTTGAGTCTTTAATTTGCAGTTGACATACTAGGGGTAGTGGTAAAAGATGACTGACAACACTAAATATGAACTGCCCATACTGTAACAATGAAGATACCAATGTCCTCGAGAGCCGGGGTTTACCTGGTGCTGAGGGGGTGAGAAGAAGGAGACAGTGTAAAAAATGCGGAAAGAGATTTACGACCCACGAAAGAATAGTACATATTGATCTAAAAGTGATCAAGAAAAGTGGCCGAATAGAGCAGTACGATCGAGATAAGTTGCTTAAGGGGGTGGGAAAAGCTTGCTATAAAAGAAAAGTTGGTCGGGAGGAGGTCGAAAATCTGGTAGATGAAGTAGAGAACAAACTGCTGAACAGAAAAACCATTGAGATTAAATCGAGCGATATAGGGAAAATGGTGCTGGCAAGGCTAAAAAAATTGGACGAATTGGCTTATATGAGATTCGCCAGCGTATACATGGACTTTAATAATGCTGACGACTTTAAAAAATTTGTTTTGAATTCTAAAGAAATTAACAATTAAGGAAATCGTGTGAAAAAATCTAAAAATAATATTAATAAAAACAAATCGATAGAAATGGCGATAGAGATTCCCAAAACAATTATCAAAAGAGATGGGCGGGTAGTGCCTTTTGAAATAAGTAAAATCGAAAAAGCCATATCGGCCTGTTTTGAGGATCTGGGAAAGATACCATCGACTACAGTAGAAGAACTCGCTAAAAGAGTAACGAATATTATCGGAGCGAAGTATGCCAAGCCAACAGTAGAGCAGGTACAGGATACGGTGGAACTGGTTTTACAAGCTGCCGGAGAGTTCGCGGCGGCCAAAAACTACATTATCTATAGAGTGGAGCATGCCAAAATGAGGGATGTGCGACCGATCCCCAAAGAGGTGGCCAAAGCTTTTGCTGATAGCGACGTCTACTTTGAAAATCAAATCCAGAAGTTTCAATTTTTTGATAAATATTCCCGATTTAATTATGACCTCGGACGAAGAGAGACTTGGAAAGAAACGGTAGATAGATCGGTGGATTACTTACGAGAGCTCTCGGGAGAAAAGCTAGAAGCCGGTGTTTACAAGAGAATCAGAACGGCCATGCTGGAAATGAAGGCTACTCCTTCGATGCGATTACTGGCCATGGCTGGGCCGGCAGCCAAAAGAAATAATATTAGTATTTATAACTGTTCTTATCAGCCGGTAGACAGTCTAGATTCATTTGTGGAGGCCTTGATTATTTCAATGAACGGATGTGGTGTGGGATTCTCAGTGGAAAGTAAATACGTGGAAAATTTACCTCGGGTAAAAAGACAGGATGGGCTAGAAACAAAACAGCTCCTGATAGAAGACACAACCGAAGGATGGGCTGATGCCTTGAGAATCGGACTGACGACTTGGTTTGATGGTGGAGATATTCAGTTTGACTATTCTGCTCTTCGTCCGGCAGGAGCAATCCTCAGGACCAAGGGTGGCAGATCCTCTGGACCTGAACCACTTCGAAGGATGATGGAGTTTGTGAGAGAAAGAATATTTTCCCGCCAAGGTAGCTTTTTAAGATCGATTGACGCACACGATATCATGTGCGAAGTGGGGAACGCCGCTGTCTCTGGTGGAATGAGGAGAACGGCCATGATTTCTCTTTTCGATTTTGATGATAAAGAAATGTGGAACTCTAAGTCTGGTGACTTCGAGAGAGACAATAGTCAAAGGTGGAATGCTAATAATAGTGCTGTCTGGCCACTGTCTGGCCTGACTCAGCTTGAGGTTTCTCAGCAAATGCTAGAGATGGTTAGGTCTGGCCGGGGAGAACCGGGAATTTTTAATCGTCAGTCTGCAGTAGACATGAGGCCGGCTAGAAGAGTCGCGACCGATTTTGGCACCAATCCATGCGGAGAGATTATTCTGCGGCCATATGAATTTTGTAACCTTTCGATTGCGATTGCCAGGAGCGAGGACACATATGAAACACTTAAGGATAAAGTGGAAGTGGCGACCATCATCGGAACAATTCAAGCCATGGCGACTAATTTTCAAGGTTTGCGTCCAGCGTGGAAAAAGAATTGTGAAGAAGAGAGACTCCTTGGAGTAGATATTAATGGCCAAATGGACAGTCCGGCGGCTCAGGATCCGGCAATTCAAAACCGTTTGAGGCAAGTGGCGGTAGAGACCAATAGGTTATTTGCTCAGAAGCTGGGGATAAATCAAGCTGCGGCCGTAACCTGCGTGAAACCGTCAGGGAATTCTTCTCAGCTGTTTAATTGCGCTTCTGGTATTCACGCCAGATGGTCCACTTATTATGTGAGGAATATTAGGATCAGTACTCATTCATCTCTGTATAAGGTTTTGAAAGACGAAGGTGTACCAATGGATCCGGAGAATGGTCAAACTCCCGAATCGGCGAATACCTGGGTAATTCATTTCCCGGTTAGATCTCCGGATGGAGCAGTGACCAGAAAAAGTTTTTCGGCCATTCAACAATGTGAGTATTGGCTGCAAAATAAAATTAATTGGACAGAACACAACCCCAGCGTGACAATTACTTATCATCCGGATGAAGTCATAGATCTAGTGAAATGGGTTTGGGAGCACCGAAACCTGATTGGGGGAATGTCATTCTTGCCTGCTTTTGACGCTGCCTACTCTCAGATGCCCTATCAGGAGATAGGAAAAGAAGAGTACGAGAGACTGAAAAAAGTTTTTCCGGTAATTGACTTTAGTAAACTCTTTCGATATGAAGAAGAAGATTATACTAAGGCAGCTCAAGAACTGGCTTGTGTAGCCGGATGCGACTTTGATCCCACTGAGGGGAGAGTGTAGATCTCTCCGCAAATTCATGATACTATTTGTATAATTGTGACGCTGTTTGAGATAGTTTTTGGAAGGATTTGACAAGCTTAAAAAAGTGGTATTAAATGATAGTAGGTAATTGTGATTACTATCAGTCTTTTGTTGACATTGCTAAGAGTAAGTTCCTGTGTCTTTTTGGCTTGGTATCGCGCTATTTTTAACTATCTTTGGAGTAAAAATCATTTGGATGACTGTTTTCACACTGGCAATGAAGAAGCTTTATAGTTTTCCTATATCAGCAGGGGTTGCCTCTTATTTATCACAAGGAATGCGGTAAATAAGTTAATTTCTTGGTATAGTGAATTATGCCTAATTTGGGTAAAGAGACCGAGCGCCAACTGACTCCAGATGAAATCGCCCTGCGAGAGATTGAAGGTTATCTTGATAA
>CAZUFH010000010.1:987-4214 GCA_964618885.1 uncultured Pseudomonadales bacterium | reverse complement strand
AAAGTTGAGCATCAAACAGAAACGCAGAAGCCCCAAATTGCGCCAATTCAAATGGTACAGCCACCAACCTCGATTCAGGTTGGGGACTTGAAGACAGTTCCGCAAGCACCTACGATAGCACCGACAAAAATTGTCTTGCCTCTAGATCAGTCCGGAGTAGAGGGAGGGCTTGGTGCAAGTGTCGTCGATGGGTTTAGATGGCTGTCAGAATGGTGTGTCATGATGATTAAAAAATATCCCGGCAGGGTCTTTTATCTGCCTCCGCAAGTAAATAAATGATCGACTTAAATTTTTGGATTCAGTACTTCTTAGTGATATTGCTGGGGATTGCATTGTTGGGGGCTACTATTACCGGTTTTTGGATGTTATTCGTGTTGTGGGTCAGAAATCGAAACAGAGAGCAAGTTAGTTTAAATTTTGTTTTGTTGGAACTCGCTGTACCAAAGGACAATGAAATAAAGGTGGATGCGGTGGAACAGATGTTTTCTGCTTTGTTTTCAATTAAAAAAGGGGGATTTTGGCAAAGATTTGAGCCACAACAACATTTGTCTCTCGAAATAGTGGGAAGAAAAGAAGATATTAGATTTTATATTTCTTGTCATAAAAAGAATGTGGAGTTGGTAGAAAAGCTTGTTTCCGGAACTTACCCTGGAACTCACGTAAAGCAAGTGGATGAATACAATATTTTTTACAAAAATACTAAGGTTGATTTTGTGGAATTGGCCTTAAAGAATGAAAGTTTTAAACCGATAAAAACTTTTAAAGAATTGCCAGTGGATTCTTTATCATCGATCGTCTCGGCGATGGCTAAACTGAGTGAGAATGAAGCGGTAGCAATTCAAATTGTAGTCTCTCCTGCCGATTCTAACTGGAGTAAAGCCGGTTTGGGGTATATCTCGAAATTGAAGAAAGACGAGTCCGATCCTGAGAAAGCTAAGTTTAAGATGAATCCACAGGATATGGAGGCTATCACCGGTAAATGTTCCAAGGTTGGGTTTTTAACCAGCATTAGGATTATTAGTGTGGCCCCTATGATCGAGCAGGCAAAAGCGAATCTCAGCAATTTAAAAGGTACATTTTCTCAATTTGCCAGCAATCAAAACAGTTTTAGTAGTAATAAGATTTGGTTTAAACAATCTTATATGTTGGATTTTATTTTTAGATATCAGAATATGTGGGGATTAAACTCTGTTTTGTCCGTAGACGAACTAGCGACAGTGTGGCATTTGCCTAACAAAACGATCGAAGCTTCCCACATTCATTGGTTGACAGCAAAAACAGCTCCGGCCTCTGGGGCATTTCCCAGTACTGGTCTGTGGCTTGGCAGATCAATAGACAGAGGTCAAGAGAGAAATATTTTTATGGGAGATGAAGACCGATTGAAACACCTATATATTATTGGCCGGACCGGAACAGGAAAGACCGAACTGCTCAAATCGATGATAATTCAGGATATGCGGGCGGGTAAGGGACTGTGTTTTATGGAGCCTCACGGTGATGGTATTGAAGAGCTACTGGAGCTAGTGCCTCCTGAAAGAGCGGAAGATGTGATTCTTTTTGATCCATCTGATAAAGATAGACCAGTGGGTCTTAATCTTCTGGAAGTCCGAAACTATGATGAAATGCACATCGTGGCTTCGTCAATTATCAATTTGATGTATAAACTGTACGATCCGCACCGGACCGGAATGGTGGGGCCGAGATTTGAACACGCCATCAGAAACGCGATGCTAACACTGGCCACCGTCCCCGGTGCGACCTTTGTCGAGGTAAATAGAGCTTTGACTGACCAAAAATACGTTCAGGAAATTCTGCCTATGGTAAAAGATCCAATTGTAAAACGATACTGGACCGATCAGATAGCACAAACTAGTGACTTCCATAAATCAGAGACTTTGGACTATATCGCCTCTAAATTTGGGCGATTTGTAACCAATGAGATGATAAGAAATATCATTGGACAGTCGAAGAGTGCCTTAAATTTTAGGACTGCCATGGACGAAGGGAAGATAGTGTTTCTTAAACTAGCAAAAGGTCTTTTGGGGGAAGAAGACTCAAATTTCTTAGGAAATGTACTGGTACCCAAAATATTGGCAGCCGCACTTTCCCGACAAGAAGTCCCCAAAGAACAGAGGCGCCCGTTTTACCTTTATGTGGACGAGTTTCAGAATTTTGCCACACCTGACTTTGCTCAGATGCTTTCGGAGGTGCGTAAATACGGAATTGGTTTGGTCCTAGCTAACCAGTTTGTGAGTCAGATTGACGAGCAAGTCAGAGACGCTATCTTTGGTAACTGTGGAACATTAATGACCTATCGAGTAGGTGTCCAAGACGCGGCTATTCTGGCGAAGGAGTTTGAAGGAGTGTTTAATGAGACGGATCTAGCTAATATACCGGCACAAAATATATATGTAAAAACCATAGTTAATGGAACTCCGACACGTCCTTTTTCGATGAACGTGGGTAGAGACTTGAAGACGGAAAAAGCGCAGGGGAGTCAGGAGATATCCAGGATGGTAAAAGAGCTTTCCAGACTAAAGTACGGCAGGGATGTGGCTGAGGTCACGGAAGAAATAGAAAAAAGGTCTAATTTATAGTTTGACTTGAATTTTGGGTTTTATTCGTGTTATCCTTGATTATGGCGAAAAGGGAGTTGAGGTCGAAAGCTATTGATTTAAGAAAAAATGGAATGAGTTATTCTGAAATAAAACAAGGGCTTGGGGTGTCAAAAAGCACATTAAGTATTTGGTTAAAAGACCTTCCCCTTACTACTAAACAGCTGAAACGAATCAAGGATAAACGATCGTTGATTATAGAGAAATATCGAAACACCATGGCAAAAATTAGGCAGGTAAAACATGATGAAAGCCTTGTTATTGAAAGAAAAATTCTTTTACCATTAAACCATAGAGATTTAATGATTGGGGGACTTTTCTTGTATTGGGGTGAAGGTGGAAAAACCAATAAATGCCAGGTAAATGTGAGTAACTCAGATCCAGGGGTGTTACTTTTTGCGAAAAGTTGGCTCTCTGTCGTTTTCGGAGTACCAAGTGAAAAGATGAGGGTGAGGTTATCTCTTTATGACAATATGTCGATTAGTTCTGAGATATTGTATTGGAGTAATCTGTTGAACTTGCCATCTGGTCAATTTAGGAAAATACAAGTCAAAAAAGGAGTTGCCACAAGTAACTCTGGTTTCGGCCATGGGACTTGTGAACTTGTTGTGA
>CAZUFH010000010.1:0-977 GCA_964618885.1 uncultured Pseudomonadales bacterium | reverse complement strand
CGATACGAAGATCAAAACAAAGATTATGGCTGGATTACAGGTTTTGAGTGGTTGAGATGGGGTATAATTTGTCACATTGGGCCGATAGCTCAGCTGGTTAGAGCGTCGAGCTTATACCTCGAATGTCCCTGGTCCGAATCCAGGTCGGCCCACCTATTACTTGTTAGTGACCTATTAGAATGAAATTAATTCTTGCATCAGACCTTACCTTTCTTTTGAAGTCAGGCTTTGATCTGACGGGAATCCCAAAAGACAGAATGAAAGTTGGGTATATTACTACGGCCTCAAAAGTAGCTCCTGAGCAATCTTTTTTTGAAGCCGTTAAAAAATCCATCAGAAATAATGGATACGCTTTTGAAGAAATTGATATTGATGGAAAAAGTCCAGAAGAAATTAGAGCTTTTTTTAGAGACAAAAACGTAATACTCATCGAAGGGGGAAACACATTTTACCTATTGAAGGTAATTCGCGAAACTGGTTTTGATAGGATCTTAAAAGAGCTTATTGACGAAGGAAAGGTTTTTATCGGTACCAGTGCTGGAGCTTATATCATGTGCCCAACTGTGGATGTGGCTGGATGGAACAATCTTGCTGCTGAGAGATTTGGGGTAAATGATAATACGGGCCTGGGTTACGTCCCATTTGCTTTAAAGGTCCATTATCACGATTCAGATAAGAATGAAGTTGAGAGAAGAATGAAGTTGTTAAGTTGCCCTCTTAGGATCTTAAGAGATGGACAAGGGATCGTAGTTGACGGTGAAAATACCACATTTATTGGTGAAAATGAAGTGGTTTTTTCAAATACAGGAACAGAAGATAACTTGGTACAATTTAGTTCTAGATGAAAGATATGATTAAAAAAGAACCGAAAGTTAAGACTAAACAAGATCGGATATTGAGAGTTACTCAGCCTGAGGAAGAGATAAAGGATTATTTAGGCAATAACTGGCCTCAAGAGATGATAATAAGCGGGAATC
>CAZUFH010000009.1:0-20384 GCA_964618885.1 uncultured Pseudomonadales bacterium | reverse complement strand
TCATTCGAGCCGGAACCGACTAACTTCAGCTTCTTAACTCGAAATATTGACTTAAACAAATGTTCCAATGCTAAACTGGAGAACTTTGCAGTTGGAAATGCAGAGACTAAGGTCAAGTTATTCCTCTCGAGCGACTCTATCGGATCACATACAATGGCCATAAAGGGGAAAAAATTCATTTGGGTAAAACAGATTTCCCTAGATAAATACTTTTCCGAGAAAGATCTCTATCCTAACGTAGTAAAAATCGACGTAGAAGGTTATGAACCAGAAGTGCTACTGGGTATGAAGAGTCTAATCGCATCCCACAAACCGACAATTTTTATGGAGTATGTGCCGGTTTTGTATAAAAGTCAGTCCAAGAGAGCGATCATAGAAAATTTGATGGAGTCATATAAATACTCATATATGATAGATAGTAATAAAGAATCTATTTTTGAGATTTCAAAACAGTCCTTCACTTACAACACTTATGGAAATTTACTCTTTGCGAAAGACAAAATTCTTTTATCCCAGTGAAACAGATTTGATTTATTTGTTAAACAGATATTTAAAAACCGCTGAGTTACTCTCATTTCTGCCTTTGAGTTGAACAACCAAAATTCCCTTCGGGGTAGTAGATGGATTTGTTCTGAAAATTATTTCATTGTCGGACCACTTCAGGACCCGTTGTTCCACTTTATTGATTGTAAGCACATTGTGAGTCGGTGATGATCCAAAATTTACCCCGTTTACCACTACATCTACCCACGGCTCCGAAGTTTCTGATGGAGAGATACTAAGAATCCTGACACTCCCAATTAAACCAGTTGTGCTGCGAGAAAAGAGAAAGTTTGCACTGAGATAAACACACATGAAGAGTGTGGTGTAGACAAGTATCTTTCGCCTAACTTTGATTGAAAATAGAACAACCGCCGAGAAGGCCATATAAATGAAGAGAAGAAAGAAAATATATTTTCCGGTGTAGCTAATATAATGTTGAGTGATTTCCTGAGTAAAATATTTTTCGAAGATTTTTAATTCAGCGATTCTATCTTTTATAAAAAAATAATTCGATACCACCAGAGTGGAAAGTAGGATTCTCGCGTAGGGAGATGAAAGATTAAATGGTTGCACATATTTTTCAGATTTTATGAATTCCATTATTTTTTTCGTCGAATCAACAACACCCCAAAGGGCTTTATTTATTTGTACCCACGCAGGGGTCAATCTTGAGGTGTATTGATTTTCTAGCACCATTTCCACACAACCAATGGTCAATAATATATAGAAATAGAAAGCAACCTTACTAGTATTGATAGTCGCAATGTCCGGAAAATACTGATACAGTATGAGTGTCAATATTGAGATAGCAGATAGTCCAAAGATAATTCTACTGTTAATTCTTTCGAAGATGACGGACAAAGCAAACGCACTTAGGAAGAGATACCCATTTCCAAAAAAGAACATACCTAAAACTGTCAGAATGCTAAATCCGGCCAACTGCAGTGATCCAGGCAAAAACAGTATAAGTGAGGAGATTATTTCAATACTTGACGGTTCGTAAAGCTTGATGAGTAGGAGAAGCAATCCGACTTTAATCAGTGTCATAAAAATCTGCGAATTTTTAGTCATTTGATTTCTTTCCCTCAATAAAATATAAAGTTAATCCACCAACGAGAGACAGCATGAGTCCTAATAATGAATAGGGTACCAATGATCGAAAGATCTTGTTTGGATAAAATTCGACAATAAACTCTGCAGACGAGGTTCCGTTATAGGGGATTTCCCAGCCATTCACCATTTGATTTACAAGATATTTCTTATTACTTAATTTTTTGCCATTGATATCTTCCAGCTCCCAACCGGGATGAATTGTCTGATTTAGGACTAATATATAGTCTGACTTGATTCCAGAAACACTCACGCGATATTTTTCCGCATCCAACTTATTAAATTCAACTTTAGGAGAGGCAAGTGGTGAAGATAGTTCAATTGGGCAGCTCTCTGGCTCCGTGTCACAGCCTATCGACACCAAACGACGCTCGTCCTTGTCCTGCTTGGCAAAGCGACTGTAGTAACTTGATCTGGATTCGGATACTGTTTTGCTTTCAGCAAAAATTAGCGGGTAGGGATCAGAAATTTTGCATATTTGGTCGACTGACCAATCTGATTCAATGTTGGGGATAACTTCACACCATGGAGCACTCCAGTCAAAGTTTGGACTTTGAGGGAAAGTAGAAATTAATCCGTGTCGGACAAAGATGTGGCTAATACCTAGTAATTGAGCCATTTTTGCGAAGCCTCTCAAATTGTTTCTTGAGAGTTCAAAAAATTCGGTGGCAAAATGACTCACTATTGGATTGCTCTTATCACTCACATAAATTCCACTCCCAAAAGGAGAAAAGAGTGAATCAAAGTCTGCGATCCAAGAGAAGTACCAGGCGAACCTCCAATTGTGGCGGGATAGAACTGAGCCACCGGTTGGGAAGAAGATGTTTTTTTCTCCTGCATACTTGGAAAGCAGCTCCTCGTTTTGCTTCTCGGGAATTTCTAGATTTCTAACTCTTTGGTCTTTGCTAAATTCAGCTACACCATATTTGTATTCTTTGGGATCTACAAGTCTGCCCAGAAGATATGGACTTATCATAAGGGCCACGGAGAGTAGTACTCCAAGCTTAGGCAAAATTGTTTTTGATCTCCCCCAGAATACAGATATGATCAAGGCAAATCCCAAGTTCGTAAATATTAAGAACCGGCTGTTGTCTCGAATAATATTACTGAGAGGTAATGAGGCAAGGGGGTGTCGGAATATATATACCACGGGTGAAATAAGGACCAGGAGTAGACAAAAAACTAAGACTAGATCTTCTTTTTTCTTTGGGAAGCTAGCGCGAGTGAAGGTAATCATGGCCAACAGCAAGAGAATTGGCAAATACGCAAATATCTTCAGGTTCCGATCAAATGACAATTCAAAATGTTCATTGTAAAGACTTCCCCATCCCAGAAGTTGGTTCGGTAAGGTATCTACTTGACTGAACCGATCCACATCAAAGTTTGAGGTCTCCGAAGTTACATACTTTTCAGGATACAAGGAGACCGGAATAAGCCAGGAACCGTGAACGATGGCCAAAAGGATAAGCATACTAGCCCCGCCCACTACAAGGCTGCCCAAAGCCCTCCTCCATCCAACGACGGGTAAAAATGCAGTTGTGACTATCAGAGCCAGCAAGGGTAGCCAGAAGACGCTTTGCGCTTGAAAAAAAGCCAGCGCGAACAGCACTGACAACAATAACAGACTTCCAACACTTTTCTTCTCTAAAAAATTTATCCAAAGGAGACAAAAAACTGGCATTAGCCCCATAAACAATAGGACAAAGATCCAGCCCATATTGAAATAGTTAAATACGATAGGCGAAAAAAGGTATAGAGTAGCTCCAACAGACGAGGCTACCATACTATTGGTAAATCTATAAAATAGTTTGAATCCTGAGAAGAGAATCAACAAAAGGGTTAAAACTGTGAAGATTTTTTGAAATACGATTCCGTCCATGCCTACAAGCGACATTTCATTTGCCAATAGCTCAAATAGATACAGGTTCTTATGAGGAGTTTGCGTACCGGTAGGAATCTCTTGGTTGTTCCAAAGCCTATTCCATGTTTGGCCATAATTTCTCATCTGAGCGTTGGTATATGGGAATGTCCAGTCCGAACCCACCATAAGACCAGGGCGTAAAATAGGCTGAATGAAGATAATACCGATCAGCATTATCGGTATCAAAATTGAAAGAATTTTTAAAACGTTTTTCATTGGAGAGGTATCTTAGTTTACACCACGGGATCTGTCAGAAATACTTAGATTGAGCTTTGTAAACATCATCCCAAGAAGGCAGATCGTATTTAAATTTTATATTGTCGGATTTAAGCAATTTTGCCACCTGGTTACTGAATTCAGTAAGGTCGTTAAGGGGTACCCTGTAGACTTGTTTGTATTTGCCATAAATAAGTCTTATTGCCGGAAGATCGAAACAAACCACGGGAACTCCAAGTGCAAGGGCCTCCATAATTACTATCCCGAAGCCCTCCTCATTGGAAGGTAACACCAAGCATTTTGATTGCGAAATTACCTTATATTTTTCATTTTCATCCAGGAAACCGGTCAAGGTTATATTGGGACGTAAACCGTTGACTTTAATGAGAGTTTTCATTTTATCAAGATCCTCGGTCGAAGCACTTCCTACAACAATGCATCTAACTTTGGGAACACTCCTCTTAATTATCTTCAAAATATCGATTAGATCAAAGGCTCCTTTGGTATTGTTGATACGGCCAACATAGGCGATCTGATTGGTATTTGGACGTTGACCACCCCCCTTTATACGGGGAACCTCAACTGCAGCGCCGGAAATGACTATTTTCCTAGGGTCAAAGTTGTTATTCACTAGATCTTTCTTCCCCTCCTCCGTTAACACAAATATTTTGGATAATGTACCTCTCATTAATCCTAAGCTCAGCTTTTGTAATAGTCTTGAAAAGAAGCTAACTAAAAAAGGATTTCCCTTTCTGTCCACCGGTTTCGGATTTAGGTGGTAAAAATTACCAACAATATTAATTTGACTTTTTTTGCAAAAATGTTTCAACAGATATGCCGGAAGCACGTTGCAGTAAAAATCTCCGGTCAAATATATGGACTGAATTTGTTCTCTATGTGAAATAAGAAAAGCCGAAGAATAAATTGTTCGTTCTAGATATGCTAGCACTGTGAGAACCCCACCAAAAAAAGAAGAAGCGGTTGATGGGTTAATTTTCCCAGTACTATAGATTTGAGTTCCCGGGCAAGTTTCGACAATTGATTTTGAAGCTAGTTTTGGGGCCAGAATAATCGTACTTTTTGGGGACATTCTTTTGACCATCTGGAAAGCAAGGACGTCTCCCCCACTAGAAATAGATTTGCCAATTAATTGATTGGCGATGATGACATTCTTCATTTTTACAGGCTGTTAAGTGTAGGAAGGTATTTAATGCTTCCTTCGTGGAACCCTGAAGGAATATGATAGCCTTGCAAAAATTCGAATGCGGGGAAGGGTTTTATTATACTGCTCCCTAGAGACATCCTCCATCCGGGGTAGTATAGATAAGGAAATATATAATAATAGTCACATTTAGAGTTTGAGATAATTTTGTGGCTATAATCGGACTCTAACATGATACTTAATTGAGGGGAGCAGTCTTCTGGAGTGGCTAAGGGTAAGCTTGCCACCTCCTTAGCGTCGGTAGAAACAACGTATATAATTTTACTAGATCCAGGATAAACCTCATTATTACTGATCATTTTACGGAAAGTCTCGTTCTCGATTATTGTGATCCCTCTATAAATACCTACCAGAGGTTCAAACATGGTTACCCCACTATCTGAATACAGTTTGGTAATGGCTGCCATCTCGTAAATTCTGTTCATTTTGGTGATGTTCAACGAAACAGACTCTATGTGAGTTACCGGGCGATCCTCGGCAGCGTTGACTATCCAAAGGAGCCTATTGGGTGTAATTGGGTTATAACCATTGATATTTTGCAGGTAAGTGATTGGACCGCCGTTAATATGTGGAGGGGTTACTGCTCCTGGTATCGATAAAAATCTATCTTCGATTTCGGTTGTTCCTGACACTTGCTGAAGGCGTATTTTTTCCAAAAAATCATTTTCACTTTTAACTCTTATAAATGGAATACTAAAAAAGATTAATTCGAGAAAACAGACTGACAAAATTATTTTTGTAATCATAGTTAGATGCTAAAAATTGAAAGTCTATCGATCCCTGTCGGAGACTCTCCAGACACTTTGGAGATCTTAATAAAAATGGTTTTGTTTGGCCAATTACGTATGGTACTCCGCTGTGTATTAAGAGGTGTTGGACCAAACAACCCAAATTTACTTTGTCCAACTCTTGACCATGAATTATTGTCATGAGAATAATATATTTCGAGAGCATTTTTTTTGTTTACATTAATTGTTTCAATCTGAATCTGAGTTATACCAAAGATACCGGTTTTTAACTTAAAAACTAACGAATCGGAATCAGTGCTCCCTGTTGTTAAGGTGGTATTTATTATTTTCCAGTTTCCTTGATCTAGCAACTCGACATTTTTCAACTTCTTTACATCTATTGTTGATAATCCATTTGTTTTTCCATTTATTAGCACCTCTTTATCTCCGAAGTCATCGTAATAATATGTGGACGTATGTAACATAAGATAATATCCTGTTGTTTTTGTCATTATGGCGAGTGCAGAAATTGAAGACATAATTATAATTACAATTCCGATAATATTTGACAACCTTTGTCCCTTTTTATTTTGTTCTTGTTTAAAATATTCCAAGCCGTATGCAGAGAGAATCGCAGCCGATAGAGTAACTAAAAATAGGTGTTGAGCGGGAATTCTAATGAAACGATAAAAAGGTATATATCTAAATATATATTCAAAAACTGGCGTGTTTGATCCTAAAGATAGCACTATGCCCAAGACCATCATGACTAACCAGAAAAATGCAATTCTAAATTTCCAAAATAGACCAACCAGACACAACATCAAAGCGCTAACTCCAAAAAAGGCTGATAGCTCCCAGAAATTGAAGTCACCTCGATAACTGTTTGTATGGAGAAGCGTATCTTTATAAATCGGACTTCCAAGATGGTCTGGGTTAAGAAAAGTTGTAAGGTTCAGTATGGGAAGGGAGTAAGATGAACTAAATTTATATTCTTTTATTCCAGCTCTTTGGGACTGTGAAATAATTTGGGAAAATAATATAGTTATTAAAAGAATTGTAGCCAAAAATACAGATATTGCAAATATTTTCTTAAAATCTATTAGATGATTAAAAATGGACTTTAATCTGGGTCTCTTTAAACAAACAACGAACCACAAGGCATAAATAAATGAAGAGATAATAAAGATATTGATAAAACCTGAAGTTAGTTGCAAATAAACGCACGAAAGAAACAACACTAAGTATTTAGTTTTGTTTGTTTCGCTGAACTTGGATATGCCATACAGACATAACGGTATCCATGAATAAGTGCTAATAACATTTAGGTGTCCTGCATAAATTCTGGGAAAAACGAATCCATTGAAAGTAAACACAAACGCACCCAAAATGGCAGAATAGGATCCAAGCCTTAAACCTTTCCGAATAAAAACCCAAGTTCCGTAAAAACTAATAGAAATTGAAAACAGATAGACGAAGTTAATATAGCCACTAGCACCAAATATTAAAGAAGTAAGTATTAAGGGGTTTAAAGCACCATATTCGAGATTAAATAAATAAGGGAAACCGATGAAGTTCCAAGGGCTGATGAACAATAGCTGTAAAGACCAACTCTTGATTGAAAAGATAAAGTGGCTTGCCCAGAAAAAAAACTGATTTAAGTCGTCTCCGTAAATCATCTTGAGGTATATAATCGGTTCACAATTGGCTACCCTTAAAGTATATACTAGTGGATATGAATTATCGTGATAAATATCAGTTCGGAACAGATGTTTCTATGGTCTTTTGCGAAAAGATCGAGCGTCTATTGAAAAACAAAAAGGTGCTGGACCTCGGATGTGGAAAAGGTGACTACTTGGAGAGATTCGGTAAAGGTTCAGTGGGTCTAGATCTATCTCCCAAAAATGTCATTGCAGCGAGGCAACAAGGTCATAAGGTAATAGAATGTGACCTCAACAACCCTCCCGTTTTGAAAAACAAGTTTGATGCCGTTTTTTCATCCCATTTATTGGAGCACCTTGACTGTCCGATTGATCTCTTTCGATATGCAGGTAAGAATTTGAACAAAGGAGGGTTGTTTGTCCTAAGTATTCCCAATGAGGCAAGCCCTATTCATTTGCGATACCCTTATTTCACCAAGAATGGAAATCACTTATACAGCTTTAGCGTAAACAATATCCTTGAACTACTGGAAGTGTCTGGATTTAAATGTATCGAGATTCACTACGATTACTACACTGAGTTAACTTCCAAACTACACCTGAACTTCTTGCTAAGGCTCTTAGATCATCTCCCGTCTTATTTTAGTCAGAAAATCGCGTGGTCTTTCTGGTTTGTGGCCAAAAAGAAATAGTCACTTCACCGCTTCGACGTACAGGCTGTGTTTACGGTGGATATCTAGCTCCAGTTTGTTTAGGTCTGGAAGGTCGCCCTTTCTGTAAGAGTGGAATTTTATTTTGGAGAATCCCACCTCGAATAGAAGTTGTTTCATGGAAAATTGATCATAGTGCCACTGGTGATCTCGGATGAATAGTTTTGAAATTTTGGACAAAATGTTTGCTGGAGGAATATCTTTTTCGAAACCCCACCAGATGAGATTAACTTCCTTAGCTGCTAGTTCGGGAGATTGAGAACTCAATTCTTTATAAATGTCCATCATTTTCGCGACATCGGGGACACTTATTCTCATTACACCTTTAGGTTTTAAGACTCTGTACGATTCCTCTAGTATCTCTTCGGCCTCGTATCTTTCGAAGTGCTCCAGCACTTGAGAACAGTAGATGTAGTCCACCGTATTGCTTTCTAGGGGGAATCTTTTCCTGATATCCAACAGTTCAATTTTTGGCCAAACAACGTCATAGTTTTTGGGTAGCAGTCCCAAAGAGCAAATTATATGGCGAAGCTTAGGGTATCTAGATAGGGCGGGCAGAATCCCGCTGTCATAATTAATCCAACCGTTTATCCCTGCCGGACCTGAGCCCAAATTTACTTTGATAGTTTTTTTCATTTTAGTTTATAGCTATTGTAAATGATTTGTGCGTTCTTTTGGGAGAAGTGCTTTAGGGCAAATTCTCTTATTTTCTGTTTTTGTAAAATCAACTTACTTTCGATAGATGTAAGGTCATGTAATGCCTTGTTAAAGGCTTGTAGTGTGGGTTCTATTAATACGGCACCTGAGCTTCCAAGCATATCAGGTAAACACCCTAGATTGGATGAAATTGTAGCTAAACCTGACGATGATGCTTCGAGAACGACCGAGGCAAAACCCTCTGGATAAAGAGATGGCATCAAAAATATGTCACTATCTTGATATTCACTTCTAATAATCTCCATTTTTTCATCGAAATTAGGAGGCAAATTGGTTCGAATGCTTAAATTGGAGAGACTGGAGTATTTCTGGATGAAGCGATCAAGATCAGGTCCGTCCCCGACCCTGGCAACAAAATTGATTTGTGGGTTTTTCTTGGCTAATTCTCCAAAAAGAAAAATTCCCTTCTTCTCTAAACCCCTTCCTACAAAGATCACTTGCTTTGTCTTCCTTTTCTTCTCAGTCGACGGTTTAAAGAAATTTGTGTCAATCCAGTTGGGGTGGATAGCGAGCTTGTTTTTTGGAATACCAATCCTAACCAGCTCATCCAGAGAGGGTTGGCCGACTGCCAAAACAAAGTCATACGGGAGCAATAACTTCTTGACTAATCCCGCAAGTAGAGGTCTGTTGTCAAAATTATAAATAGCGTGAGTGCTAATAACCCGTCTCTTCTTGAGAAGAGCTCCTAAAAACAAACCAATAAAACCGGCAGCGAAACCATGAGCATGAATAACTCCTATTTCTCTACGTCGAAATATGCCAACAATAAAACTCAAAAGAAATAACCCGGGAACTAAATACAGAAACGTCAGCAGAGGATTGTGCTCAATTTTGGGAAACAAACCAACTCCAAACGAGGGCATGCGATAAATTTCATAGTCGGAGTTTTTTTCGTAGAAGGGTGCCTTCACTGGGGTGGTCAATGGCTGATAACTGACTAAGATAGTCTTCCCGCCTTTCTCAGAAATATAAGAAGTGAGCTTTTGAAGATGAGATTCGACACCACCTTGATTGGGCGATGTAAACGGACAAATAATCAGAACTTTTTGCATAGATTAATAGGTATTTAGAATACTTTGAGTGTTTGTGTTTAGCATGATCAATTTACCCACTTTTGCTGCTTTTCCGGCTTCAATGTCACTCATAGAATCACCAATTAATATTGAATTTTTAATATCTAAATTAAAGTCCTTGACTGCCGCAAGAATAAGACCCGGTTTGGGTTTTCTGCAGGAACAGTTTTCTTCTACTTCATGAGGACAATAATATATTGCAGAAATAGGAACTCCCATTTCTTTTAAACAATTACTCATTTTATGTGAGATTTCTTCGAAATTTTTTTGTGATATCTGACCTCGAGCAATACCTCTTTGATTTGTAATAACAATGATTCTATATCCCTGATGTATATAAGTTAGGAGCAATTCTTTGATTCCTTCTACAAAAAAAAATTCTTTCCAGAGCTTAACGTAATCATGCTCAGCAGGTTTCAAATTGATTACTCCATCTCGGTCTACGAACAGCCCTTTTCTTGAGCTATCAATTTTTTCAAGAAAAACAATCTTGTTAATCACGGGCAAAGAGAACAGTTTTTAAATACTCCGTAAGCAAGTGAATAAAAATCATATGAGCGTCTTCAATGTGACCGAAGGATTCGGACTTGATCAACACTTTGTGGTTTACCAATTTCAAGGCCTTACCACCTTTAAATCCCAACAGTCCCAAGGTTTCCACCTGTAGATCTTTGGCAGTATTAAGCGCCTTAATAATGTTTGGCGAATTTCCACTCCCTGTAATCACGATTAGAAGATCTCCGGGGTTGGCCAGGTTTTTGAGTGATTCAGAAAAAATACTATCGAAGGAGAGATCATTTCCAATGGCAGTTAAGGTCGGTGTATTGTCTGATAGACATATTGCCCTAAGGCGTATATGTCGATAATTTTTGTATCCAAGAATAGTTTTGTTTAAGTCAACGAGAGCGTGTGAGGCTGTAGCGGCACTGCCTCCATTTCCAGCGAGAAATATCGTTCGGCGTTGCTTAAGTTTTTTTTCGACCACCTTAAACGCATCTACTAAATCATCTCTGTCTATTTTTGCTAATAGTAGACTAAGTCCGGAAAAGTAGTTATTTATCAGATTGAGCTTATTCTTTTTCATCTAGGTTTATAGTAGACGATCCTGCTCCCGTTACTCTCAAATTTAAAAGGCGTTGGAGCCAATTTTGGTAAGGCGTCAATTATTTTTGAGTGTTTTGAAGCAGGTGCATAGAAGAGCAAAAATCCTCCACCCCCCGCTCCAAGTATCTTGCCACCAAGAGCACCATTTTTCTTTCCCAATTCATACCAGCGTTCAATTTGAGGGTTTGACATTTGTTTAGTGAGTTTCTTTTTTAAATTCCAATTTTCGTCCATTATCTCTCCAAATTTATTTAGATCACCGGCTGAAAGTGATTTATTTAATTCTTTGGCCAGTTCAACCATTTGTTTGAGATCCGAGAAGGCCGCATCCCCTTTAGAGACATTTTTGTTTTGATCGCTCAGGATGGTGTCTGCCGACCTGGTAATGCCGGTGTACATGAGTAGTAAGTTTTTTTCCAAGGTTTCGAATTTGTTCGGCTTGATGATAATTGGAGTCACGTTTACCTCACCACTGGTGTTGAATTCGATGAAGTTCAGTCCACCATATGCGGAGGCGTATTGATCTTGCTTTCCGATAGGCTTGTGACACTTTATGATTTCAATATTACACGCATTCTCAGCTAGGTCCCGTGGACTGCTATACGTCCCACTATAGGCGTTCAGAGCGTTTATTAGACCGACGGTAAAAGTACTCGAAGAACCCAGACCAGTTCCGGAAGGGATGTCCGATATAGAGGTAATTTCTATTCCGTTGTAAATTCCGGCCAATTTTAAGCTTTCTCTTATCAGCTCGTGTTTTAATTCGTCGGGGTGACTCACAGTTTCGGTACTGGTATAACTTGCACGAATTTGATTATCAAATTTTTTATTTACGGTTATATAAATATATTTGTTGATGGCAGTACTGACCACTGCTCCTGGAGATTTTTTATAGAAAGCGGGAATGTCCGATCCCCCTCCGGCAAAGCTGATTCTAAGTGGTGTTTGTGAAATAATCATTTGTATTTATCGGTATTAATAATTTTTTTATACGCCTCGAGAGTTCCAATGTCTACCAAAGGCTCGTTTATTATATATCCATATAAACTCTTATTTGCTCTCAGAACTTGCGGAAATATATCATAGCTAAAATCTGAGAATCCTGATTTTGGGATGTAATCTAAGATACTATTTGGAAACATGTAAATTCCGGCATTTACCAGATCTGTATTAAAATTCTCCGGATTATCGGGTTTTTCAACGAAAGACAATATCTTTGAAGAGTCGTCTATTTTGACTAAGCCTTTGCCAATAATTATTTCGGAATGATTCAGACCTATCAGCCCCGAACAATCTTGAAGGTTGTGATAGGTATCTATTATTTTTTGATAATCTAATTCACAAAAGTTATCTCCGTATATGACCATAAAATCATCATCCTCAAGCCAGTCTCTAAAAAGATTAATTGATCCTGAGGTTCCCAAAATATTATCTTCGCGAGTGTAGTGAAGATTTACTCCAAGTCTGTTACCGTTTCCAAAATAACTTTCGATAACCTTAGGTAAATAGAAAAGATTGATTCCGATATCAGTAATATTAAATTTTTTTAGGTTTTCTATATGGTGCTCTAGGAGTGGTTTGCCTCCAATAGGAAGCATTACCTTCGGGGTGACGTCAGTCAAAGGTCGAAGCCGAGTACCTAGACCGGCAGCTAAGATAATGGCTTTCATTCAGTGAATTTTCTTCGATAGTAATCGACGGTAACGTCCAAACCTTTGTCAATATCAAACGAAGGTACCCACCCAACGGCTTCTTTTATTTTTGTAGTATCGGCTACCAAGTCCTTGGGGTCACCTGGTCTCTCCCCCATGTCCAGCACTTCTGTCCGATGACCTATTTTAGTGAAAATTTTTTCAAGTATTTCTTTCAGTAATATTCCCTTACCGGAACCAATATTAAAGTAATTTAGACCGCGTAGGTCCATGACAGCCAGGTGGGCCTTGGCAATATCGGCCACAAAAACATAGTCTCTTAACTGCTCTCCCTTCCAATAAAGTGGAATTGGCTTGTTTCCCAAGACAGCTTTAATCCAAGTAGGTACCGCACGAGTAACAGGCATCTGCTCATCAAAGGGGCCGTATGCATTGAAGTATCTAAGTGATGTACTATTGATGCCGTAGGTGTGGAAATATGAGGAAAGGATGGCCTCAACCGCTAGCTTTGATGCTCCGTAAGGCTGGAGTGGTTCTTTTTCGGAATCTTCAGGAACAGGGATCACTTTTGGAGTGCCATAAACCGATGCTGAAGAAGAGTTCACGAGAAACCTGACATTATTTGACCTCATGCCCTCGAGAAGATTAATAATTCCGTCAATATTTGTTTTGAAACAATTTACCGGATCATCAATACTTTGTTTGATAATACTGATTGCGGCAAAGTGAAAAACTTTATCGACACCCAATAATGCCTGATTGACTGTATCTTTGTTCAGAAGATCTCCTTTGATAAATTGGGCTCTTTCGTCCACAAATTCTTTGTATCCAAAAGAGAGATTGTCCAAAACGGTGACCTCCATACCTTGGTCGCAAAGAAGCCTGACAGTATTACTCCCGATAAACCCGGCACCCCCTGTAACAAGTATTTTAATTTTTTTCATTATTGCTTCCAATTATTACGACTGGATTCCGCTGGGACAATCTTACCCCTAACCCAGCCAAAAATGTATATATATAAAGTAGTGTAACAAGCAACTGGATGGAATAGCCATGCAAGGTCCGGCTTCCGAAGATAGCCAATAAGTGTTTGGTAAAGAATGGGGAGAATAAAGATACAGGAGAAAACAAAGTTTAGAATGCCGATCATGAAGGAACCTTCCCAGTCTATATCACGATTATTCTTCGATTTGTGAAATGACATGTCGTTTATCCTGCGAAACTGCTTACGGAAGAACTTGATGGCGTCGTTCTCGACGAAAGTGTGAATGATTCCTGTGTCTACCTTGGCAATTTTGACGGAGCCGTCTAATCTGATAATTTTGAGAATAATGTCGATGTCGAACAGGTAATCGGAGTTGCTTATTGCTTTTTGGAGATATTGTTTCCTAAAAATTGTGCCGTTTGCACCAATAGTTGGTATAGGATCATGGTCTAGAGTTACTTTTAAATAGCCCGCTTTTTTTTCTTCGGGAAACTTGAGATCTGTCCAGCGATTGGTGACATATGAGTAGCGATCGTAGTTACCGATAAAGAGACAGATGGGATCATTCATGCCGATCAGAGCAAAGTACCTAGTTAGTAACGGATCGGATCTGCGATAGGTGTAACTGTTGGGCTCTGAAACAATGATTTCTTTATCTTCAAATGGCTTAACCATATCAGTTAGCCAGTGATTGTTTGGAAGAATATTGTCCGAGTCTATGAGAGCAATGAGGTCTCCTGTTGCGGCTTTGACACCTACGGCTTTGCCGGCCTCGCCCGTCTTAAGTTTGTTATTGACGATTTTGGCTCCATATTTTTTGGAGGTAGCGAGAGTTTCATCCGTAGATCCCCCGTCACCGATAATGACCTCGACTTTGGATTTAGGATATTCTTGGAAGGCTATAGATCTCAGACATTTTTCCAGGACGGAGGCAGAGTTTAAGGTGGGGATGACAATGCTGATAGAAGGATAAGTCATGTCGTTTGAATCAATTTTAAAACTTTTTCCGCACCGATTTTCCAGTCAAAGGTTTTGATGAACTTTCTACCTGCCCTACCAAGACGTAATCTCTCTTTCTGATTCCTCAAGAGACGGATGATTTCATTTTCCATTTGAATTTTATGTCCGACTGGGATTTTTACCACCCCGTCTAAGTAGTTTAGATGAGGTAGATCGTAGACGATTCCGGGTACACCACAGGCCAGGACTTCATCCAGGGCGATGTTCCCAGTATCAAAGCGAGATGCCGAGACAAAAAGTTTGGCTGATTTTAGAAGTTTGTATTTGGCTTTACCACTTACAATGCCACTAAAAGTAATAGAGGAGACTATTCCCATCCTGGTGGCTTTTTCGCGAAGCGAATCTTCGAGAGGACCACCTCCTGCGAGGAGTAACTTTGATCCGGGTCTGCTAGATAGAACTTTTTCCCATACGTCCAGGAGATCAAAAAGTCCTTTTTGGGAATGGAATCGACCAAAGTAGAGTGCGTCATAGATTTTTTTTTGCTTTCTAACTCTATCAATGTTGTCGATTTCTACACCACCTCTTATAGCTACAACAGAAGACGCGCTTAGTTGCTTATAGTTGAAGAAGTGCGGTCGATCGTGCTCAGAAGCGGTCAAAACTATGTCCACAAAACGACTAATCAATTTCAGACTTAGGATCTGAGAGAGATAAAGTGCGGAGGCTCTCCAGAAACCACCACTGTACCTTTTACGACTTAATGGTTTGGGGAAAAGTAGATAGGCTCCTACTACAAGCTTGGCGCGTGGGACTTTTCTTTTCGCGATAATTCCAGCAAACAGATCGGGCCAGAAAAAAGAGGAGGCGAAAATAACATCGACATCAGAACGTTGTGTATGTGACTCTCGAAAAGCTGAGAGAATACTTTTTATTGGCTCTGCAATAAAAGATCCGAAGTTATCAGGGGAAGAGGATGGCCAGGTGGATAGGTTGTTGATTGTAATTCCTTTTGAAAGACAGTAGTCCGCACCCTTCTCGTTCGTAACTATCTCGACTTCGTGACCCCATTGAATCCATTTTTTGGCCATTTCAGCAAAGATCACATCCCCTCCACTCACAAGATGATAGTCGTTGGCAAAAATTAGAATTTTCATTTATGGGACAAAAATGTCATGTTCGTCGCTAAACTGGCCTGTCATCATCCTGAGATTTCCTCCGATGATGTGAATACCGTCAGAGGCAGCCGACACTGTTCCAGCATAGCGGGCTGATGGCATGTCGGTTCTGCGGTACCACCTGCTCTCTTGTATACGAAACTCATAAACCTCTCCCGAGATTGACCAGCCCTGCTCCCCCCCAAAAGTAAAGATACTATCACCGTAGACACAGGCAGCAAAACCGCTGATTTTGGCAGGTACCGGTGGAAGTGAGGACCACTTGCCTGTATTGATATCGTAGCTTTCAAAGATATCAATATTATGGAAACGATCATTCTGGTATCCACCTAAGACAAATATTTTCCCTTGCGTAGCGACTGCAAAAAGATGTTCTATCTTGGTCGGCATATCGGGAAGACGTTCCCAGAAATTTTTCTTGATATCAAAGACTTCGAAAGTCGAAAGTGGATTCTTGTTGTCTGCACCTCCAACGGCATAGATTTTGTCATCTAAATAAGCCAGTCCAAGAGCACAGCGTTTGGTTGGCATGTTGGGAAGACGTTCCCACTTGTTAGAAATTGGATCATAGGCATGAGCATATTTGTATGAGGTAATACGCATACCATTCCCGCCAATAACATAGATTTTTGTACCATCACTCGTAACTCCTGGGTGATGGATGATGACTGGGTGATCTGTCTTTTTTTGCCATTTTTGGGTTTTGACGTCAAAGACTTCATTAATTTTTGTTCCATGGTAAACGCTTGGAGCGTTGATGCCTCCAATAACGTATATTTTGTCGTCTACTACTCCAGCACCAAATTCGTATCGATAACTGGGAATTGCAGGTGCTTTTTTCCATATCCCTCCCGGAGTAATTGATAAGGTCGAGCCAACAAATTTGCGGTCTACGTTTCTGTTCGCCCACTCACGATAAATATTGAGTAGTCGAAATGGAAAAAGACGAAGTGTGTCCTTAAAAAAGATTTTGAGGTTCATATCTAGCCGCTTAGGACGTCACCGTGCTGGCCGAGCTGTTTGGGTGAGAAGTCCATCATGTGCCCGAGAAAACGCCATCCGGCCATGAAGAGGAATTTGATATCATCCAGACTCCTAATCTCAGTCACTTTTCTAATCATAAACCTTGGACTTAGGAAAGACTTATAAAGATCTTGGGTCAGCTCCAAGACTTGCTTCTCGGTAAGAGATGACTGCATAACCGGCTTTCTCATGTCGTAGTCATCGTAGTCTTCCGAAATGAGCCAACCTTCTTTCTTGCACTCTTTCCAGAGAGGAGTACCAGGGTAAGGAATAACGACGGTGGCCTGAAGAGTATCGACGTAGCCTTTTTCAAAACATTTCTTAGCTAGGTCTACTGTATTTCTGGCATCTTGGTACGTTTCCCAAGGATACCCCATCATGATGGTGAGGTGGGGATCCAGACCACCCTTCTTGGCCATGCGGACACCTTCTTCGATTTGTTCTACCTTCAAGCCTTTATCCAAGTGATCCAGAGTGTACTGATTGGCGGACTCCATACCGTAGAGGATAAAGCGGAAATTGGCCTTTCCCATAAGGTCATAGTGTTCTTGCTTGAGAGCATTTAGTCTCATGTTGCAGCCGAAGACGACTTTCTTGCTGTACCCCGACTCGATCATAAGATTGCAAAAATCTACAAGAGGTTTGCCAATCATAAAAGTACCGGCGTCATCAAAAATTTCTTTGACGTGATATTTATCTACTACGTGCTTCACTTCGTCGAAGAGTCTCTGGGCTGTAAACCGGCGATATGAACCGATGGGGTTGATCGTGTGATCCCAAACACAGAAGGTACAGCGATTCCACCAGCAGTCCCGACCGGAGTACATATAGGTGGCGGGGGTGTATTTGTAGTTGCCGTTGTAGACAGCGTAGAGCTCCCACTTCGTCAGATCGCGATCGACAAAGGGAAGTTCATTCAGGTCGTGAGCGATACTTGGTTTACCCGAATTGGCGTACACGGCTTTGCCTTTTCGTTTAATAGTCTCTGCCGGTTTTTGTTTTATTTTTTTGTCTCCTACTCTCCACCAGACGCCACCTTCCAACTCGGATATGGGGGATGGATTGCCACGCTTCGCTCGCAATGACGATGATATGTGGTCAAGAAGATTGACGATGACAAAGTCATAGTCTCCACCAGTGATGAGGTAGTCCACTTTACTGTTATCCATCATTTCTTCAGGCGCAAAAGTGACGTGATCCCCTACCCAGACCAGTAATAGTTTGGGGAGTTCTTTCTTGAGATCTTTGATCAGAGCCCAATGCTTCTTCACAATCGGGGACTTGGTCTCCACCATCAGAACGTCCGGCTTAAACTTCTTGAGTTCTGATATCCACTGTTCGTAGGTTTGTTCCTCGGCAATACCATCCATCCATTTGACCGCATAACCATGGGCATTGGCGTTTGAGGCGGCGTAAGCGGGAACCATGGGGTAGATGTACGTCTTCGCGTTAAAATACTGGAACTGGCGATTCTGAGATAGGAGCATGACGCCCTTGTCCGACTGCATGGGCGGGTAGCCCACCACAAGCCTTAAGGGCTTGTCGGGAGTTCCTAGTTTTTGGTTCTTAGTTATTCGATCAGGAGATTTGGCTTTCTTGTGTTTTTTGAGAATTTGGACGGACATGTGTTTTTAGATATTTAATTAAGGAGTTAATAGATACTATTAAGGACTCGTAATGATCCTTAAGCTTAATATACTTTACAGTATTTATGTATTCTAACTCAGAACAGATTTTTAATAAAATAATTGTCTCACCGACTGAACCTCTAGATATCGAAAGAAAATTAATAAAGTCTTTATTTGTATTTCTATAGAATCCTTCTGCTATGTTTGCACAAACTGATACGGCGGCTCTTTGCACCTGAGAGGTAATTCCGAAAATTTCTGACTTTGGAAATGACTTTGAAAGCTCATACACTTCCAAGACTCCCTTTTCGGCTGTATCTAGAATTTTAATATCGCTTAAATTTTTCAATCGTCAGCTTACTAATAACTAAAAACTAATACCCAATAACTCTCTCAGGGAAACAATTGTTTCCCTGAAGCGTCTTTAATAAAGATAGCAAGAACCGGACAGGAACGTGCAGCCTCTTTGACGGCGTCGAGAGTGTCGCCATCGGGATCGGAGATAATGGCCTTACCATCTGAGTCTCTGAGGAGGAAAGTTAGAGGAGCGGCGATAGAACAAGGACCAGCCGAGATGCATTTATCTAGATCTACTGTAATAAGATGGCCGTCATTGCGGACAGCTTCACTTTTAGACTCGGTAGTAGTTACTTGGGACATAATGGGATATCTTATCAGTTTTTCATAGATCCCGGATCAGGTCCGTGATGACAAGAATGATCTTGTCAGTTTAACAGAGTCTAGCGCGATAGACTTCTCGTAAATAGGAAACCCTGAATAAATCTAGCACCGTACCATAGATGAGTTATGAAGATCACCGGCATGGATAATATCGCTTGAAGGAGGGCTTTCATTGAGTGAGATTGCCGCATCGCTTCGCTTCTCGCAATGACGGAATAGATCCAGAGGGAGTTTAGGAAAAGTACGAAGAAATAGAGGACGAAGGAGTAGAGGCCGAGATGATAGACGAGAGTTATTGGTTCAAAGTTGTTAGTTGTTGGTGTCATCTGGGAAAACATAATAAGAAAAATAAGGCCGAGAAGGAGGAGTGAGGGGAGAAAATAGATGAACTTCAGGGAGGTCTCGGGGAGGATGCGGGCAAAGTAACCTCTATGAAGCCCGAAGTTACCATTCTGCTTTAGATGCCCTTTCCAAATAGGACGCCGATGATGGAAAACAACCGCCTTTGGATCGTAAATTATTTTCTTATTTATTTTGTGAGTCAGATCTAGGCAAAGCTTGGTGTCTTCCCCGGGCCAGAAATTGGAGTCGTACCCACCCACCTTTTCGAAGTCCGATTTCCGGACCGATAGATTCATGGAAGGATAGTCTTCGACGAACTGCTTCTTGCCCGAAAGAAAGCGGTATAAATAAAGGGCGGCTCCCATGGGAGAGGCAGAAGCCCAGCCGGAGGCTTCTTCCTGCCAGGAGACGCCAGGTGGGGTGATCCCGGGACCACCAACACCGGCAATGCTTTCTTTCTTGAAATGAGGCACGATATTTTCTAGCCATTTCTCAGAAGGAAAGGCATCGTCGTCTATAAAGGCGAGGATCTCCCCTTTCGCCATCTTGGCACCTTGATCCCGCTTTTCGGCTGGACCTACATAGTGGCCGTAAGACTTTTGACGAAGTTTAGGATAGCTAAGATCTACCTTGTAATCACAAACTAAGATAATCTCGTAATTCTTGTAGGTTTGCTTTTGGATGGCGTCTAAGCATTCCAACAAATAGGGATTATTCTTTTTGTAGTCGACAATGATGATACTAACTAAGTGATGTTTTTCGTTCAAGGTTATTCGTTAATTGTATGAAAGATTATTCGCATAAATAGATAAAGAATGCAGCCTGAAAGTGCTAGAAGGCTGATTATCTTAACAATACGATCATACAACTCTGGACGGAAATAAAGATAGATGGTGGCGATGTTTCTACCATCTTTGATCACACATTCGA
>CAZUFH010000008.1:9739-20874 GCA_964618885.1 uncultured Pseudomonadales bacterium | reverse complement strand
ATGACGTGGGAGATGTCTTTGACATCAATACCTCTCGCAGCGACATCGGTAGCGATAAGAATACTGATTTGATTGGCCTTGAATTTTCTCAGAACGTTCTCACGTTGGTTTTGACGCTTGTCACCATGAATGGCGTCCGCTGGGAAGCCAGCTTTTTGCAAAGAGATCGAAATCTTTTCGACACCAAACTTGGTGCGTCCGAAGACAAGAACCTTTTTGAACTCTTCTTTTCTCAAAAGGTCGGTCAACACCTCCATCTTGTTACCATGAGTACGGATAATATTCTGATCTACGTTGTGTGAAGTAGCAGCATTTTTGACCGAAATTTTGAGAGGATTGTTTAGGAATCTTCGAGCAATTTCCTCGACTTTCTGATCCAAAGTGGCTGAGAATAGAAGAGTTTGCCTTTCTTTGGGCAAGAAAGACATAAGCTCGGTAATTTCTTTGATAAAACCCATGTCGAGCATACGATCGACTTCGTCAAGGACTACCGTACGAGTAAAGTCTAGGTTTAAGGCGCGACGGTTATATAAATCACGAAGTCTACCTGGAGTACCAATATAGATATGTGGGCGGCGACGAAGGTCATCCAGCTGGCGGCGAATGTCGGAGCCACCGATAAGTACGCAAGAATATATGGGTAGGCTTTGAGCTAATGCTCGAATTTCGTCACGAATCTGAACGGCCAGCTCACGAGTGGGAGCCACGATAAGACAGGTTTCGTTGGGATTGGCCAAGAGCTTTTGGATAACAGGCAAGGCAAAAGTAGCTGTTTTTCCGGTACCAGTATCGGCTAGGCCAATGATATCTTTACCGAGTAGGGCGTGCTCGAGGGCTTGATCTTGAATTTGAGTCGGGGTAACCATGCCTTTGGCCGCTAAATTGGTATGAACCTGAGGATGAAGCTCAAAGTCGGAAAATGCATGACTAATGATGGCTTCTGTCTCGGTGGTGGGAGTAGCGGCGCAAATATAATGTCTCGGATCAAGAGACTTGGGCATGAAACGATTACGTTTCTGAAAATTACCGGCTGGGCGGAAGCCACCGTTAGACGGCCTACGGCCATAAGAAGGGCGTGAATTAAACATATATTTTGTTGGGGAATTCCCCGATTGTCCTCTGGAAAATAAAAGCTAGACAATCGAGATCGAGTCTACCTCAGGGCTAACAGCCCTACCTAAGAACAATTATGGGTTATTATAGCACATATAAAGAAACCCCGCCAGTTGGCGGGGGTAAAACAGTCTATTCAGGCTCGGTGGGAAAAGTTCCGGCTGTCCAATCGGGTTCCTGGCCATCTTTTGCTTCTTTCTGGGCTGCCACCATCTGACCCCAGGTGTGGAGAGCTTCGGCGCTTACAAAATAGGTTTCAAAGCTGCGCCCGGTCACAATTAGGTCACTTATGTTGCCGGAGGTGAGTATTGTGCCACTTGCGGTCAAGGCGGTGACGCCGTCTACCTTCCAAACAACAGTGGCCGTTTCTCTCGGTACCGGTGGAAAGCCTTCACCCTTGAGAACAATTACTTCATCGCCTGGAACCAACAGAGAAATCTTTTTGTCAAGCGTGTACGGAGTGTTTGTGGGTCGCATGAGACGAGCCTCCTTTAGTTTGAACGTACACCCCGATTGTACTAAAGAAGATAGAAGAATTGCAAGAGAAGCTGATCTAGCGGTAGGGGTGAGAGGCCAGTTTTGATTCGTTTGTCGGTTTCATAGAGATGGTGGTGAAGGTCGAGTAAATGGTTTAGGGTGAAGTAGTTCGCTTGGGCGGTAATGAGCTTTTTGGGGTAAGGTGAGAGCTTCAGATATGAGGCACCGGACTTGGCTTGGATGAGGAGGCGAATCTGCCTCGCGACCATGGAAAAGACATATTCCGGTTCGTGACCTAGCTCCAGGAGCCTGTTCCATCCCAATAAAATGACTCTGGTGTTTCCAGGACGAAGAATGTCCAGAAATTTGAAAATGACCGGATTGATATTGAATGCTTCGACCTTGGCCCTGGAAAAAGATTTGAGAGCGGTGTCGGTAAGTTTTTTGGCTTCGTAAAGAACTATCTCCACTTCGGTCATTTTCTTGAGTGTCTCGATGAGATTTTCTTTGATTTTGGATTTGGTGCCGGATAGTAAATTTTTGATGACCAAGCAGTTACTAGTGCCAAAGAGATCAGTAGAGCCTGTTTCCTGCCGTAGAGTTGCAACATCCAGTTCCCCGGCATCTTTGATGGAGACGTCGATGTTTTTGGCTTTATATTGTTCCACTAGCTCAGACAATCGTTTGTAAGAGCTCAGAGTATCTTCCCCGTGAACGATGGTGATCATAAGTTTTGATTGATAAACTCCTTAAGACTGTCTAAGAGCTTTGGAAGACTGATAAATAAATCAATCCGGTCCTCAATGGCCGACGTGGTGGCAGCCGGTGAGTCGTAGATAGCTGCAGGAGTTGCTTCTTCTACCATAGCAGGCCCTCCCCTCTGTGCCAGGACCGAGAAAGTGGCGGCAAACTCTTTTTCTTTTTGATGATCGTCCAAGAAACTAAATTGTTTGAAAACCCCATCTTGGGCATTAAAGAGAAACGGCGTAACAGCGACAATATTATGGTCGGACCAAACCTTGGAAAAAGCGTACTGATAGTACAGAGCGATCTGGTGATCGGAAAGCTCTTTGTTTGACCAGCCGGTTTCGGTGATGAAGACCGGTAGTTTCTTCTGGGTAAATCTTTTGAGATATTGAAGGTCATACTTAAAGGAGTCGATTTTGTTGCTGCCAGAGAGATCCGGCCTGGCCGAGAAATCGGGGTTGGCATAGGCGTGAGAGGTCCAGCCGTCCAACTTATTAAAGACGTCCGGCTGTCGGCGATACATTCTCAGAAGATAGGTTTTCCAATGTAGGGCGTTTTTGCCATTCGAAGAAGCGTTGTCCAATCCGGCGGGAAGGATAAAGAAGTTTTCTGATCTGGACTTAAAGATATCGACAGCATTGTTTAAAATATCGGCGTACTTTTCAGGACTCAGGGCCCCACCATACTCATCAGAGCGATTAACCTCGTTAAATAGAATGATGTAACGGTTTTGGACTGGCCACCGGAGATCATTTAGAAAATTAGCAAAGTCGATCAGGTCGAAGTCGTTCGGAGTAGTCCAGTTCGATCCTTCCGGAACGGTAGTAATTCGAATAAGGGGAATAATTTTTTCTTCCCGGCATTTATCCAGAAATTCTTGCCATTTGATCCGATTCCGGTCTCCTGCTTGAATGGGAATGGTGACATAACCCCAAGCTGCTTCGCCGTGTCGATTGATGATGTTGGCCGCCTGATGAAGCTCTCCCGGAAAAAGTAGGTGAAGACCAATCTTGTTGTTGGGTACGGCTAGAGGATCCGCCACAGCATAAGCTCCCTGAGAAAGAGAGAGAAACGTAATTATGCTGACAAGGAATGAGAGAATGAGCACAAAAATATTATACGGTAATTAAAAACCCCCGCATGACGCGAGGGTGAAGTGATTATTTCCGGCGGGGCGGACGTTGCCTGGTGTGTCCTGATCCCCAAGAAATATCTTTGAAGGCGATTATGGTGACATAAGCAAAGAAAACGGTGGCGATCACGAGAAATAAAGTGATAGGCCAGAGACTGACGGGAAGAGTAGTAAAACAAAGAATGGTTACTATCAGACAAATAAAAGTGCTTAAGATGTTTGACCAGAAGACTTTTCTGCTAGACATGGTTCCTCCTCAAATTAAGATCTTGGTGAGTATTTTATCATTTATCGTATCGGAGCCCGAGGTGATCGTAGGCTTTGGGGGTGGCCACGCGTCCTTTACTGGTTTTGCCGAGAAACCCCGACTGCAGAAGATATGGTTCATATAGATCCGTGATAGTGTCTACCGATTCGGAGATAAGAGCCGCGAGAGTTTCCAAGCCGACCGGACCGCCGTGATGCTGTTCGATAATAGCGCGTAGCAGTCGCCTGTCCGTTTCATCTAGACCTTCTTGGTCTACTTCATAGAAATTAAGGGAGTTATTGATAGTCTCCGGAGAGGTCACGGAGTCGTGCTCTATCAGAGTGTAGTCTCGGACCCGACGGAGGAGCTTAAGAGCTATGCGGGCAGTACCGCGAGATCGCTTGGCTATTTCCAGAGCCGATTCGTCATCTAACTTCAGCTCAAACTTTTTGGCGGCGTTCTGGATAATACCTTGAAGTTCTTCCGGAATGTAAAACCGAAGACGATGGACAATACCAAAGCGGTCACGGAGAGGTGAACTAATGCGTCCCGCTTGGGTAGTAGCGCCGACTAAAGTAAAAGGATTTAGGTCTAGCCGCAGATTTTTGGCGGCCGGTCCTTTACCTAGAATAATATCAATGGCGCAGTCTTCCATAGCCGGATAGAGAGCTTCTTCGACGACTTTACTAAGACGGTGAATCTCATCGATAAAGAGAACGTCTCCAGGCTCTAGGGCGGTGAGAATAGAGGCAAGATCTCCCGCTCGTGTGAGGGCCGGGCCGGAAGTGATCTTGAGATTGACCCCCATCTCGTTCGCAATAATATGAGCCAGGGTGGTCTTACCTAGACCGGGGGGTCCATAAAGAAGAGTGTGCTCCATGGGTTCCTCGCGGGACTTAGCTGCGGCGATAGCAATCTTGAGGGACCTGACCACTTGCGGCTGTCCCGAGAAGTCGGACCAAGTAGTGGGGCGAACCGACTCTGATTGATTGATCATTTGCGTCGTAGTAAATTAAGGGCGGCTTTGACTTGCGAGCCCAGGGGTAACGAAGTATTAATTTCGGGAAGAATGGTGGCAATTTCTGACTTTTGAAACCCAAGAGAGACCAAGGACTCGACTAGTTCAGAGGAGCCTTCTAAATTTTTAAAATTGATGTCCCCTTTACTGACTTTGGATTTGAGATCCAGAATAATTTTTTGAGCAGTCTTTTTACCCACACCCGAGATGGAGTTAAAAAAGGTTAAATTGCTGGACTCAATAGCCTTTAATATATTCTCGGAACTCGTAGCCGCAAAGATAGCTAAGCCGATCTTGGGACCAACTCCTGAGACACTGATGAGTAACTCGAAGAGATCAAGGTCTTCGGCGGTAGCAAAGCCAAATAGAGAAAGATTGTCTTCTCTGAGGTGAGTGTGAATAAAAAGCTTGGCACGATCCCTCTCCAGGAAAGTGAGACTTTGAGGGATAAAAACAGTAAAGCCAATACCGTTTGCAAAGAGGATCACTCTGCCTTTGCCTGAATATTTAATTTCACCTTCCAAATAGCCAATCATAAAATTATTCTAGCACGAAAGGAAGCTGAATATTCGGGCTTTTTACTGGCTTTTGATTTTTTCAATAAAAAAAGCTCCCCAAATGGGGAGCTGTGAAGATTTAGCCGAAGAGGCTGAATGACTTTGTGGCTATTGGACTCTTGGTCCAAGGCAAGTAACCGGCGGCTTTGCACTTGGCAAGAAACGAAGGATATTCGTTCAAAAGCGCGGCGTAGACCTGCTCTTCTGTGGCATGTTTGAAGTCAATGGTGCAGAAGCCGGCATTATCAATGAGGCGCTCGTTCTTGCCCTTACCAACCTTGAGATCGTTCATATCCTGGAGGTTGTCGAAGGTTTCACTTAACTCGAGACCAACACCAACGGTTTGAACAAAGATCGGTCCATGATAGGACAAATCGATCAGGGCGTGACGAGCGTCAGGCTGATCACTGTTCTCGCCGTCAGTAATGAAGATGGCGAAGACCGGATCTCCGGGACCATACTTGGTCTGGAGCGCCTTCAAAGCGGGTGCATAGTTTGTACCGCCACCGACCTTCGGGGCAATGTACTTGGCGATGTAGGTGTCTGAATTCTGCTCGGTGAAGCCGGGATTGACTTCTTTGCAGCCGGAGTTGAAGATGAAGACGTCCAGGTCGCCGTTGTCATCCAAGTTAAGGGCAATGCCGCCCACGCGGGTGGCGATGGCGTGCATCAACTTCTTTGCGTACAGATTTTGGGTAGAACCACTGATGTCAAGTAACAGAGCCACACGGCTCTTGGCATCTGCACGGGTCATACCTTGTTTGCCGAGGTCAAGAATCAGTTTCTTGCCTGCTTCTTTCTTGGCTTCGCCTACTGTTTTGGTTAAATCGAGCTGTAATGGCATTTGTTTCCTCCGAAACGAATATGGGATTTTTACTTCCTCAGGCCAACATTTACTTGCCTAAGAAATTAATTTACAATGCTATAAACTAATTTCTTAGGCAAATGATTTGAAAGTTCCAAATAAATAATTATTGAGTTTTTATCACAATAATGTTTAATTTATTTATTATGGGGATATTTTATTAGTTTTTCAACACCCTGTCAAGGGGGAATATTAGCTATAGGCTATTACCACAAAAAAATCCCCCATGTGGGGGATTAGACAGATCCGAGGTTGAAGTCTTTGGAAATGAGTGCAAAAGCAGTCATTTGAGCTTTAATCTTAAGTCGTACCTGTTCATCTTTTACTGCGAGAGCAAGTTTTGCCAAAGCGTCCCAGGGAAACGGAGTTTGAATGATGTCCAGAATCTTCAAACCGGCTTCTTTGAACGAGCTGTTAAGGGTAATCACGGCGTAAGTCTTGATATCAATCTCTGAAGTGCATTTTGCCATAATATGAGCTTTAATTTCCCTATTCCAGTAGATATGAGTGAGATGCTGAAGGCTTTGTCTGTGCTTTTCATTGTATTGGTCGAGCTTACCAGATGCTGAGAGGAGCTTCTTCTCAAATGGTATAGAGAATGGGTTTAGATTCATAATTTCCTCCGAAAAGTAAAAGTAGGGATACGCCCATGGCGATTTCACTGGGAAGTATATCCCAAGCTGGGTCATATGTCAAGTTATGGGATATAAAAAGCCCCAGATCAATTCTGGGGCTAGGTTGAGAACTATTTATCAATCTCGAGAGTGAGAGGAACGTTTTTGAGATCGGCCGGAGCTTCGAGAAGCTTGGTTGGGTCGAACTTGGTGACGCGAGTCTGCATACCCTTCATAACGGCGTTGATCTGGCCGGTCATATCGGCACGAGCCTTGGCGCCATCTTCGTGGATTTTGACCACTTCGTCGGTGAGGTTCGCGATGTCCTGATAGGTTTCCAGGAGTGATTGCACAGCATCCGAACCATCTTCACTGGCAGTCGCAACGGCGATTAAGTGACCGTTCATAGCCGATTGAAGATTCCTGGCCTGCTGAATGTCCTGATCCTTGAAGTTTTCCAAGATCGCCAGTTTTTTCTTGTCCTGGACGAGTTTGATGGACATTGCCATGTTCATGCGGAACAAAGGCATCGCGGTCGAGATTTGAGAAGAAAACATGCGGTACATTTCTTCGTTCGCCTTGCGCATCATGCGGATTTGGGTGCCGACGACAATGACGCGGGCGCGGGCAAAGTGAGTGTCAAAGGTTGAGCGGTCTACCATGCCGATATAGTCGCCGAGATCGGCAAGCTCTTGTTCGGCTCGTTGGTCGCCTGGCTGTAACTCGGCTTTCTTTTCGTTGTAGGCCCTGATCATTCTTTGAATCAGGTACTTGTACCCGGCTTCGAGAACAGTGAACTCTTCGTACAAAGTAACCGCGTCATTGCGCATACGGTCCATGTCGTCGATAGAGGTTCCTTCGTCCTGTTTGCAGCGGAGTAAGCGGGCTTCGATCTCGTCCAACATGTTTTGCATGTTGTTCCAGTCCTGAGTGTAAGCTTTGACAGCATCAGCGAAGCGCTTGGCTGCAAAGAGTCCGGATTGGAGTTTCGGGCTCAGAATGCGCATGGGATCAAACTTCTGCTTGATGACACCGAGGTCGATAAGGACCTGTTCCGATGGTGTTCCGCGAACGTCGCCGACTTTAGCGGAAGCGTTGATTTCCTTTGCAATCCCTGCCATCGAGACAGAGTTGCCAAAGTCCATGATCTGGCGGGTGTTGGCCAGGTCGATAGCGAGTGCCATGGAGCGGGCCTTATTGCGTTGGTCGTCGTCCAGGATTGTGCGTACATCGGGTAATGTTTCGGACTGTAAGGTGATTGCACCTTTCGAGCCCTTCACGAGAACAATTGCATTGTCTGCCATTCGTTTTCTCCTAAATACTTAAATTTGAAAGGGCCTTTCTCACCAGACGGTGATTCAAATGATGATTATAAGTTATTTTTTGACCATGTCAAGATACTAGACATAACGTAATCAGTGTGTAGTATAATACCCCATATCTTATAAATATCATTTTTATAGACATGACATCCTTCGAAATAAACACTAGATATTCACCTGAAAAGTTAAGTGAATTCGGCTTTGTGCCGGTTGGAGTAATCGTGCTCGGAGACACCACTTTCCTTTTTAAAAAAGACAAGGAGACACTTTTCGCCCTCGAACCGGTCGACCCTGCTACACAACGAGACTATTTTAAGAAGCAGACCGAGCGTCTAAACCAAAAGAACTATATAAACATTCCAGGTGTGGATGCTGTCCAAGTTTCTTTTGCCCAGCTCAGCTCAAAGTCTCAGATTACCGCAAATTGGATAGAGACAACCAGCGGAGCTGATAAGCCAGAAATTCATATACCGGTGACTGACCCAATAATCTTTGACGAAAGACTAATTGAGCTCAACGAGGATGTATTGAGAGACTTGTTTTTGCCTAAAGACGCCAGGACGAAAGCGGCCACCTTCTTTACAATGGAGACAGCAGACCTTGAGATAATTGGTATTGCGATCCGAGGAAGTAACCCCAAACTCCTTTTCCTTCCAGCAGCGGTTGAGGGGTCCAGACTCAGCACTATTACAGGCTTAAATAATTTTCTGGACGCAATCTATCTGAGACTAATAGAAAGAACCACTCAGACACAAAAACAGGTAGACGGAGGTATTTTTGAGGCCTCGCTACCCACTAAAGGACAACTGGTTTTCTCCTCGGAAGCAACCAAGAAATCTTTAGCTGCGGCACACAAAAGACTCTACCAGATTCAGGGGCTTCTTATAGCGCTCAGAGGCGATGACCGGCTCGGAACACAGGACCCTGGCATTCTAGCTCATGCTCCTTTCCTTCGTACTGAAATAAAACAATCAGGAATAGCAGCTCTATTGAATAAATCTCAAGCTCCCGAAAAAGTGATTGTAGACGGTACAATTTGGAGCAATCTTAACCATGCTCCCGGTGCAGGACTGATCGCTACCGGACCTCGTACGGCCAGACCGGCTCAGATTCGCCCAATTAGCGTGGTAACGGCAAACAGACCCGAACAAGTAGTTCGCACTCCTGAGCCTGCTCGACAGATGACGGAGAAGCAAAAGGCAATGCTACTGGCTAAGGAGCTGGACTCAGGACTAAATACTGCGCTAACCATGTTTAAGGATTATCCGGTAGAGGCATTGACTCTCAAACAAGTTCAAGAGCTGGGAGAAAAAATCGAAGTTATTTCGAAAAACGCCGAGAAATACACTAGCCAAAGAACCAGAGGAAAGGCTCCGGCGAATCCCGCTCCGACAAGAATTACCTTTACCAACGGTTCCACTAACTTGGCCGGAATTAAGGACGAGAGACTATTTGCATTTATGACCGGGTCTCAGATAGTCACAGACTACAAAGCAAAGATCGATGCCGGCTTGGCTACAATCCAAAATACGATACTTCCAATCATGAAGTCGACCAGCTCCAGACAAGAGAGACTCTTGAGTGCTTCCAGGTCGTCTAGAGTATTGGCAAAAGTGCCAAGCTTCTCAGACAAATTGCTACCCGAACTGGACATCGTCTCCAATTCAGTAGGCAAAAAGGACCTTTATACCGCCGAATGTGGCTATATTCTGCTGGCCAGTCAAGTTTGTTACATTTTGTGGGCAAGATATCAAGAACTCAAAAGTGTCGGAACCGAAGTGGAAATAGATAACTGGGCTAATTATTGTTATACGACAACCAACAGATTGAGACAGCTTGCTTCAGAATTGATCTCAAAGTAATCCTTGACAATGATAAATGTAGTTATATAATATACATATAAGTTATTGTTAACTTATTGACAATCTATCTTTATCGTTTAAAATAGATATAGGTTGTTTGGTCAAGGCTGAAAGTATTTGAATTCGGATATTCTCAGCTTTGACCAAGGAAAATTTACATTTTATTTGGTCGGCAAAATCCTATTCTCTTCTTTGGAGGAACACAAATGCCTTTAGCACTCGACTTACAGAAAGATGAAAGCATCGTACTTCGTGGCGATCAAAAGATGGAAGACGGCTTCATGATGATCGGTTTGGGCTGGGACGAACCCAAGAAACCCGGCGTCACCATTGATGTCGATTCCGCAGTCTTCGGCCGTAGCGCCGCCGGCGAAACCAACGACCTGGACAATGTCTGCTACTTCAAGCACCTGGATTGCTCCTGGGCTCATCATGGTGGCGACAATTTGACCGGTGTTGGACAAATTGACGTGACCGGTGATGACGAGCGCATCTGGATCAATCTCGGCAAAGTCCCCGCTGATGTCAACCACATCGACGTGGTCTGCAATATCTATAATGCTGCTGCCAAGAAACAGTCCTTCGGCGACCTGCCGGGTGGACAAATCCGCTTGGTCTCGGTGCCTTCGATGACCGAACATGAAGGTGAAGAGAAAGTGCGCATCTCATTCACTGATGATGCCCTCTTTGATGCCGCTGGCATGCTCTTCGTGCAGATTGCCCGCAAAGGTGCGACCTGGGAAGTGAAACGTGTTGACCTGACAAATCCGGCCTTTGCCGCGATGAATACAGCAGTCAACTTCGTCTCCCCTCAGCTGTAGTCCGTTTGCTCTTATGACGCCTCGCAAGAGGCGTCTTTTTATTTTCTAAGATATTTCGGGTATATAATTATCACTTGAAAGCACTCTACAATATTTTTGAATGGAGGAAGAAATGGCTTTAACTCTCGATCTGAAGAAAGGCGAATCTGTTTTACTTCGTGGGGACTTTAAATTTAATATTCTTATGTTCGGTCTAGGATGGGACCCCAGCAAAGATCCTCGAAAACAGATAGATGTGGACCCGATCGTCTTTGGCCGTAACGCTGCTGGTGACACCACTACGACTGCCTGGGTTTGTTATTACAAACAGGGCAATATTGGGTGGTGCCAGCATTCCGGTGACAACACCGACGGCGAAGG
>CAZUFH010000008.1:0-9729 GCA_964618885.1 uncultured Pseudomonadales bacterium | reverse complement strand
CTGGAGACGATGAGCGCATGTGGGTGAACCTCTCCAAGGTACCTGCTGATATCAACTCAATCGACCTTGTCGTGAACATCTTCGAGGCGGTAGAACGCGGTAAACAGTCCTTCGGCGACCTGACTCGTGGTGTAATCCGCCTGGTAAATGTGTCTGATATGGGCGTGGTTGAAGGTGACGAGAAGATTCGTGTGGACCTCTCTGCCGATGCCTATTTTGAAGCCACCGGCTTCTTGGCCATTACTGTGGTACGCTCAGGCAAGGCCTGGGAAGTGAAACGCATGGATTTGACCGACGAACGCTGGAAAGATACGGCTACCTCCCTCAATGCCACAAACAAGGTCGATCCTTCGACCAAATAAATATCCTCCTCTCCATTCCGGAGAGGTTTTTTTTGCTCTGAAGGTATGACTTTCAACTATATAAGACAATTGTGTCTTGACAATCCTGATGTCTGGATCATATAATATGGGTTATATTATGTCTACTGAAATTGAGTTCACCACCGACCACAAGTTCACCATGGAGGCACCTAAAGCTCCAGAGGTGGAAACCCCCATGTTTGAGTTTTTGCATGGTATATATAGGCCTAATGAAATCTATAATTTTGCCTATAGCCAGTGGAATGATCTGTTCAACGCTCAAAAAGTTTCGAATGTGGTAGAAACCTTAGAAAATGGAGGTGACTTTCGAGACCCACTTATGAGAAGTAAGTGTGAATCAGAACTGCTCTGGATTAAAGAACTTAGAAGAAAAGGGAATCGCTTGGTAGACGTTTGGAAGTTGCTCGAAAATGAACACAAAGCTCCAAAATCACTTAAAAAGGTAGTCTCATGCATAGGAAAGTATAAGGACTCTGTGCTATTTCTTGGCAAAGAAGAGAGACATCTGGAGGAACTCATGGAAAGAGTTGATAAGCTGACAGAAAAAGGACACCCTTCCTTTGTACCGTCTTCTTTCCTCTCGTTTTATGAGACCTACTCTGGCTATTTGACTGAAATGCAAAGTATTTTAAACATGAGAGAGCTGACACTTGAAAAACATCACACTTTGAGAAAGAGGGCGAGAACTTTGCGTCACTATTTTTACTTGGTGGATCAAGTAACGGGCAATTCTCAAGCAAAATCGTTCGCTGATTTCTTGGAGCCAGTGAGTGTGGAGATGGGAAAGGTTCAAGACCAAGTATTTGTACTAGAGCGCACAGGCAAAGCAGACGTTGAAAAGGATACAACTAAGCTGAAAGATAAGCATCGTTCAATTTTAGAGAATTTTATTAATTTGCACTCAAGTTACTAACTACTATGGCAAATACGATGGAATTTGAAGTGCCCAGTAAATACCTAGAGATCCCCCTTCCCAGACTTCCGGATTTGGAGTCAAGCATGGCTGATTTTTTGCGCGAGTCATACAAGCCAGAAGTGGTTTTTTCTTATGCAGATAGAAAGTGGCATGAGGCATATCTACCTGGCCAATTGGCCGAAGTTGTAAAGATCTTGCTAGAGATTGACACTGCGAAGAACTCTGGAGTGCAAAATGCCTTTCAGCCGATTTTAACTGAACTCAAAGAACTTAGAAGAACCGGAACCAGACGTGTTGACTGTTGGAAAATGATAGATGCAAACCATAGTGCTCCTTATGAATTTGAAGTGGTAGTGAGTGCCATAGGCGAGTTTAAGGATACAGTGTGGTTCCTGGACAAAGCAAAGCGTAGCCCGGACAAACTTACGGAAAGAATGAATACCTTGATCCGGAAGCCGGAACGTGGGTTCCAACCTGCGGACCTGGAATCCTTTATGGAAACGTACAACCAGTACCTGAAAGACATTCGAACAATATTGGACCTTGAGTCCCCCACTTTGGAGGAACATCACAGACTCAGAAGAAGACTAAGAACCCTGAGACATTACTTTACCTTGGTAGAGTGTGCCACAGGAGACAAAACGGCAAAAGCCTTTTCCGACTATTTGGAGCCTATTAGTGTGGAGATGGGGAAGGCTCAGGATCAAATATTTGTTCTGGAAACCGATGGCAAGGTAGACGTCCATAGTGACAAGACTCAAATCCAAACCCGACACAGGGAACATATTGAGGCCTTTTTATTGTTACATAAATAGAAAAATATGATTAATGAGCTTAGAATAGAACACGAAATCGAGAAAATCAACTTTGCCACCGAAACAGTAGTGGCAAGAAGGATTACCCAGACTGAGGGTGGTGAATTTGTGGACTACGAGGGTAGAAAGGTAAACGGATTACTCAGCCGATTTAGTCTCATGAAGTATGGTCACATGCCCTCCGTGCGATTTTTTGCTCACGAGGTGGCTCGTGAAGCCACTCACAGTGAGGCATTTTTGAACTTTCTGGACAAAGCCGCCAAGGAGGGGAAAACTGTATTTATTACCTCCCCGGGAGTTTACAATGTGCCCTCTGCTTCGAACTTGCTTCTTAAAGAGTCCGCTGTCTTGATAAACGCGATGTGTTCCAAACTAGGTATTCCCCCGGTGAAGGTCGCGGAACAAACACGACTGGGAGAGTCCACACTAAATTATGCGGAAAGAGGATTAGAGGGAAGAACCGTCGATCCGGCTACCAGAAGTGTCACACCTAAAATGTTCAAGGACCAAGCAGTCATTTTTGTGGACGATGTATATATCTCCGGGACTGTGGCCGAAAGAACCAAGAAAAGGCTCATACTTGAAGGTGGCGTAGATTCCACTTTTTTCCTCTTTGGTATGCAAGTTGATCCGGAGATTGTCCGAAAAACAGATGGAAAAGTAGAAGATGCTCTTAATAAATTTACGGTAGATGGGACTTTGAACGGTTTAGATAAGGTTCTGAGAGAAGAGTTTGTGGCAACCCAAAAAACGATACGGGACATCCTTTCGTTTGAGAATCGCTCAGAGCTTCCGGACTACCTTGCCACACTGGACCCTGACACAGTAGCTATCTTGTATACAGCTGCGACTCAAAATGGTTTTAGAGAAAGGTGGAAAGGTATTTTTTGTGAATCGGTAGATATTCTCGAGGCTCATCTGAAAAGTAAAGGCTATCTTAATGATCTGGGAGAACCGGTTTCGGAGCCTTCAAGAAAAGTGGCGAAGAGCGAGGTGGAACTACCTTCCGAAAAAGGAATTGGAAAGGTGTCCGCCTGGCATATTGATAGTGTGGATGATCTTCCTCATGAAGTTGGGGTGCTCTATAGCAGGATGAAGTATAGTGATCCCGAAGCTTCTTCAAAATTAGCTTCTATTTTTGCCAATAAAATCTGGAATAATTTGGAGATATGGGAGAAGCTAACCTCCGGCCAAGAAGTGATGATCAGCTCCTCTGCTTTTGGGGCGGTTCCGACTGCTGCCGGTCTACTGATCGAAGATATAGCCCTGGAACTTAGCCTCAAGGGTGCCAAGGTAGGCACCTTTAAGATTGATTGGGAGGGTGACTTTGGAGTGACCGACTATGGAACAATGAGTCCCGAAAAGCGTGCGACTTGTTTAGCAAAGTTCAAAACCTTTATCTCGCCAGAAAATCTTGAAAGAATTTCCGGTAAGTTTGTCCTAATTGTTGACGACTTGAGTGCAACAGGTTCACATGAGAAGAAAATCGGTGAACTGCTGGATAATACCGACATTGAGTCCTTTGCTTTCTGTGTCCTGGTGGACTTTAGCCAGCAGCTAGCCTTTGAAGCCCCGGACACGGAAGAAAAACTTAATCACTTTGCTTCAATAAGACTACTTGATTTGGCGAAAAGATATACCGAGGCAGAAAAGAATGGGTATGAAGTTACACTAAATACCAGAACGGTTCGATACATCGTGGAAAATGCAAACAAAAATATTGGTGAGTACCAAGAATTCCTCGACCTAATTAGTCCCGAGGTTGCCCTGGATTTGTATAATTCGGCTGTTTCCCGTGACGGATATGCAGTGATCCCAAAATTTGTGAAAGGAATTCAAATACTGGAGAATACCTTGCTGGCAAAAGGACTAGTTGACCTGGAATCGATAAACAAGCGCAGAAATCGAACTACAGTCTTTGAGGTAACATTCGAGAATGATCATCTGGTAGATATGAATACTGGAGAAAACCTGGACTACGTAGGTGAGGCGTACAGTTTGATGAAATTTGGGAGTGTCAAGGAAATCAATTTTTTCGCAGACATAATCGCCGCCCAATTCGTTGATCGTCTTGATGATCCAGAGGACAATCTTCTGGAATCTATAAAGAAGATACAAGAGTCAGGTGAATTTTTGCTACATATGGTGGCGGGATCGAGAAACGTAGAGTCTGCGGCGGAGTTTGTCTACGAAAAGGCAGTGGTAATGATGAATACTGAACTAGCCTTGAGAGGTTTACCCACCATGATTTCGGTGACTCCTACGCGGCTTCAGGCAATTACGGGAGAGTATGCATCTATGCAGGCAGCTGACAGACAGAATTTACCCAAGGCTACCGACCATATATTGCCAGGAACTGAACTTTACCAAATGGGTGCTCACCTGATTTATGGCGACGACGTTAGAATCACCGGCACAACAGCTGATGGTGTCGAGCGATCTGCGATCGCACACGGAGTGAATTCTTACTCAGATATGTATGCTGTGGTGGTAGATCCAAAAATTGCCGCGATCATGCCCGAGACCGAGTCTAGGCTCAACAAGATGGCTGTGAAAGGAGGCCTGGATAATAGTATAAAATACATCCTCAATCAGCCTGAGTTTAGACCGGTTCAGAGATTACTCAGAGTGCTTTTTGATGAGAAGAATTTTAGTGATTTTGATAAGTTTATGTCAGAGGAAATCGAGTCCGGTAGCCTTGTTAAACTATATATTGCTGCTCTTGCTAACGATTTTCTCAAGGATCAAAAATACCGACCTTCGATTCTGGCCCTCAGAGATGTATTGATCAAAAAAGGACTTGTCACCGAAAATGGACGACTAGTCCAAAGCTAACCCTAGTTTGCACATTAAACTACAAAGGAGAGATCAATGACTCTTTCGTCATACTTAAATAATATTAAGGTTTTGAGCTTTGATAACTGGATGACTATATTCAAACCGAATCCAGAGATTAGAAGAAGGAGAGCCGAACTACTCCATAGCTATCTAAAACTCGACGGATACCCCGTCGAGAAACTGGAAGGCTGTATCTTTCGAACCCAAAAAATGTATGATCGCAGGTCAGACCGGACCGGAGAACAGTTTGGAGTGGTAGAACGTGTGATAGAGACTGTTCGTAGACTTCCTGACGGCTTCCAAAGGCCCGTTACTTCGATCGAAGCGCGTGAATTCGGTTTATTCTCTAGCAACCTAATGAGCGATTACCCACCCTCTCTGATCGAAGCTGACCTTCCAAGAACACTGGAAACTTTGAGAAGTGCCGGCCTTAGATTGGCAATCATAAGTAACACAGGCTTTGTCGACGGTGTGTATATGAGAAAGATGTTTAATGATTTTCGTATCCTGAAATTTTTCTCGATTTTCGCTTTTTCGAATGAGATTGGTTTTTCGAAGCCGAGCAGCCAAATCTTTAGTCGAATAATCACCGATTCAGGAGTAGATCCCAAGAATATCTTGCATATTGGTGACAATCTGTTGGCGGATTACTTTGGGGCTAGGAATGCCGGAATGAATTCGAAATTACTCTCTGCCGACCAGATTGACAATATTGAGACAATATCCTCCATTGGCTCACTGATTAAATAGACACAATCCCCTCCTTATGGCGGGGATTTTTTTGCAATAAAAAAGCACTCATTGCTGAGTGCTTGTATTTTAGAGAACGATTCCCCAGCGGAGCTTGGTGTAGCTCTCGTAGTGAAGGAGACCGTCGGTGGAGACGTAAGGCGCGATGATTCTCGCCATCTCTTTGTTGAAGGCCTTGGTATTCCGGGTGCCCATACGAGAGCGAGAGCAACCGTTACGGGAGTGTCGCTCCCGGATGTAGTCCTCTGGGGTTTTGGCGACCAAGATCGGGTGGGTGACATGGGTACCGTCAAGTCTGAAGTAGCCACGAAGGCTGATTTCATCAACTGGATCGTACTTACCCTGATCCTTCTCGGTATAGTGATAGGACACCAAGGCCTTCTCGTCGACCTTCCAGGCAGTAGGTCCTTTGAAACGTTCAACTATTACCAGGTAGGCATTGGGGAGCATCAGGCTTTTGATCTTTGGAAAGAAGCGATGCCAGTCGGTCCAGTGGATCGAGTCAGCGGCGGTTACCATGCCATATAGGCCTTTCAGCGAGTCTTGGTCGTCTTCCACAGTCCCGTGAATCCAGTTGATTTTGCCCTTGGTTTCAAGGGGTTGTCTTTCCTGCGCCATGGCAAGCATAGCAGCTGAAGGATCGACAGCGTCAACTTTATTGGACACCTTGGTTAGAAGGTAGGTAAGATGGGCACACCCACAACCTACATCTAAAATCGGCCTTCGGGTCAAAGCTAGTGCACGAAGCATATCGATGCTGTGCGGGTTAAATGGGTCACGGGCGGCATAGTCTGCTACCATAACTGGGTCAGCGAATTGAGATCCGGCTTCGGGAAGCCAGCGAACGGGCTTGGAATTGGCCATTCTGGGTAGTCCTCCTAAGATTCTGGGTTTGGGGATTTGAATTTAAAATTGCTTTCAGTATTCTACCTTCCTTGAGATCAGTTGTCAACCCATAACGTGTGATAAATTACCATGAATAGCCCCTAGTAACCTCATTGGAAGAAAATCAGCCACGATTTGTGGTCAAGCTTATAGTATTGACACAGGCATGCTATCAGGGTAAAATGTACGGGAACTAAAAATTCATGATCTTTGACAAGCTTGACCTAGGCACAAAGCTACCCCAACTTTCCGGAGCGGTTTTGAGCTTAGGTCAAGAACTACTTTTTTAATAGGCCTCAGGCACCAACTGAAATCCATCCAACCACAATATAGGAGTGTGAAATATGGCAAATATGCCTATTGTTGAATCCCCGGATCCTGTCGAACTCGTATCGACACCCTGGGCAAAGAGTGCCGATGAGGTACTTGCTGTCTTAGGGACCAACACCGACGGTCTATCCGTTAGTGAAGTGGAAAAGCGCACTGCCCTTTATGGGCCGAACGCTTTCCCAGAGCCTCCCAAGGAAGGTTTCTTTACCAGCCTGAGAAATGCATTCTCCGATCCAATGACGAGACTGCTACTGATCTGCGCTGCCGTAACATCGGCCATTGGGCTCATGTTCAAGGAAATCGATCCCTTGGTCCAAGCTGCTTTCATTGCAGCCATCGTCGTCTTCATGGTGGTTGTGGCCTGGGTTCAGGAAGTCAAAGCCGACGCCTCCATGAAACTACTCCAGGAGTCTCTCAAACTCCTCACCCAAGTCATTCGTGGCAAGGCCGGTCTCGAAGTTACCACTGATCGCGTAGTACCTGGCGATGTCATCGTGCTCAAAGCTGGAGATAAAGTGCCGGCAGACGCCCGCATAATCACAGCAGAGCACGTCGAAGTCGACGAGTCGATGTTTACCGGTGAATCCAAACCGGTGAAGAAAAACAACTCGATTATTTTGCCCGAGGACACCCCTCTAGCCTTGAGAAGCAATATTGTATTTAGTGCCTCCAAGGTTCTGAGTGGGACAATTACTGCCGTAGTCTTCGGTACGGGGTTATCTACCGAGTTCGGTAAAATCCGTGATCTGCTCAATGTGACGGACGACGAGAAAACCCCTCTGCAGACCAACCTTGACAACCTTGCCACATGGCTTGGAAATATGGCACTGGGTGCTTGCGCCATCGTAGCCGGGATCTATCTGGTTCGAGACTGGGAGATTTTTTACGCTCTCTATCTCGCTCTTCAGTCCGGTACGAATGTTTTTCCCGCCATCACCACCACGGTTCTCGCTTTGGCTGAAACGGCAATTATTGCAGTTTCGCTCGCCATTGCTTTTATCCCCGAGGCTTTGCCGGCTGTCATTACTATGGCACTCGCTTTTGCCTCAGGTGAGATGAAGCGTGAAGGTGCCCTGGTGCGCAAACTCTCTGCCGCAGAAACCTTGGGTGCTGCTACTGATGTGTGTACCGACAAAACCGGCACAGTCACCATCGGCCAAATGACCGTGACTGACATATTCACCATTAATCATGGTTCGATGAAAGTCAGTGATGTCATGAAACTCAAAGGTGAGCCTGAATTGCTTCGTATATTTAATGTCGCCCGTATCTGTACTAATCTGCAGTCCGCGACAGAAGAAGCGATCGCCAGTCTGGCCCACTTGGCCGGGTTCGAAGTATTTGACCCTGGTAACAAAAACCGCCTAAAAGAAGCTCCTTTTGATAGTGCCCGCAAGCGCATGTCCGTCCTTTTTAATCTGGATGGCCAAACTTCCATGTACACCAAGGGCGCTCCTGAGCGTATCGTGGAGCTTTGTAATTTCGCCTTGATTGGAGACCGAGCAGTCCCCATGACTGACGAGATGCGCACGCAGATAGAACTGGCGATTGAAGCGTATCAGCTGAAAGGAATGCGCTGTTTGGCCTTTGCCGATCGCGCTATCCATCACCACAATGGTGAAGAGCTGGAGACGATGGAGAAAGACCTCACCTTTATCGGTGTAGTAGTACTCTCCGACCCCATACGACCCGAGGTACCCGAGACCGTGCGAACTTTGCATGACGCTGGAGTTACTCCTCGTATGATCACCGGTGACAGCCAGCAGGTTGCCTGGGCCATTGCCCGCGAAGCAGGAATTCTTTCTGCCGATGCTAAGGTTGATGACGTACTCCTTTGCACCTTCCTCAATGGCTTTGATCCTGAAAAACTGAGTGATATTCCTCAAGATTTGAGGGATACCGTGGTTCGGACCGTGGCCTTTGCCCGAGCAGAACCGATTCACAAGATCTTAATTGTGAACATCCTCAAGGCGGCCGGTCGTATCGTGGCCATGACTGGTGACGGTATCAACGACGCTCCGTCTCTTAAGGCTGCCCACGTAGGCATCGCCATGAGCAACGGTACCGACATCACGAAGGAAGTGGCAGATATCGTCCTGACGAAGGGCTATGCCGCTATCGCCGGAGCTGTGAAGATCGGCCGTGTAGTCTATGACCGCACGCGCCTTTATGCACATGCTCTACTCTCCACCAATGCGGTGGAAGTCGGTTACTTCCTGGTTTCAGCTTTGGTTGGCTGGCTTGCTCCTTGGACCGCGGTCCAGCTTCTCTGGATCAACGTTCTGGGCGACTCATGGCTCTCCATGGCACTCGCCACAGAGAAACCTGAAGGCAACGTCATGAAACGTAAGCCTCAGGACCCGAGCGTGCCGTTTATCAACGAGTACATGATGACCTCGATCAAGATTCAGCTGGTCACTGTGACCCTACTCTTGTCTTTGGGACATATGCTCGTGATTTGGCTGACGCCCGAAGGCATTGACAGAACCCCGTTCTTTTACGGCATGTCCATGATGGTCTTTATGGCGCAAAAGGTGGCTCGGAGCAGCTTTACCGCCCGATCCCTCAGCACTTCGATAGTTAAGCTTGGCTTCGTCTCGAATCCCTTGACGATCCTTGCCGCCGCACTGACAATCTTCTTGACTTGGCTTGCCTTCCAGATCCCTTACTTCAAACTCGAGATGACCTCTGCGTTATTCGCATGGAGTCTCGCACTTGGTCTTATTCCGGCCATAGTGGAAGAAGTCTTCAAGGCCAAACGCCGAAAGTAGTTTTTTCCCTAAACCCGTATGGAAACATGCGGGCTTTTTTT
>CAZUFH010000007.1:0-21100 GCA_964618885.1 uncultured Pseudomonadales bacterium | reverse complement strand
TCTTCTCAGTTAATACCAATCTTGGCAACTCCTCACCGTGAATTAAGACCACTTTCTTCAAACCATTTATTTTTTTTAACCAATAAAGTAGTTGTTCTTGATCGGCGTGCGAACTCATTGTCTTTATATCTTTGATCTGAGCCTTAACCTCCACCGTATTACCCCAAATGTTAAATATCTTTTTTCCATCTAATATTTCCCTTCCCATCGTTCCTTCTGCCTGATAGCCTACAAATACTAGCTGTGTCTTGGGGTCTCCCAAAAAATTAATGGCATGGTGAATCACTCGTCCCCCACTCATCATTCCGCTTCCGGCAACTATTACTTTTGCTCCCTCCAAATTCTTAATCTGTTTACTTTTTTCGATGGTATCGCAAAGAATTAGATTAGGAAAATCGAAAGGATCATCTGTTTTAGCCTGTTCTTGAAGAGGCTTGCTGTAAAGCGATGGAAAATCTCTAAATATTTCCGTAGCTTTAATTGCCATCGGACTATCTAAAAATATCGGCAGAGCTTTATCAATTTTTCCCTGTTTTTTAAGCTGATCAAAAATGTACAGCAACTCCTGAGATCTTTCGATAGAAAAAGAAGGGATTAAGACAGTCGACTTCTCCTTCTCTGCCTGGTTAATAATTTTAGTTAATTCCTCTGTCTCATCTCTCCGTTTATGAATCTCATCTCCATATGTCGACTCGATTACTGCGATATCAGCTTCATTTATCATGTGGGTCGGAGCTATTAAAGGTTCCGGGGTATTGCCAAGATCTCCACTAAAAACTATCTTCTTTCCTGTTTTGGTTTCTTCGACTAGGACGCTGGCAGATCCCAAAATGTGTCCGGCATCCAACATGGTTAAGCGAAATTCGCCTACCTCAAAAGGCTTGTCGTATTCCACTAGTACTACTTGCTTCAGCATCTCCATTACGTCTTCATCGGTATACAAAATTCCTTTCAAGTTATCTTCTTTGGAAATCTTGGCCGCGTCAAATAGGACTAGTTCTGCCAGAGCCTTGGTCGCTTCGGTCATAAAAACAGGTCCTGTGAAGCCGAACTTTACCAGCATAGGGAGTCTTCCGCAATGATCCAAGTGGGCATGAGTAAGAACCACAGCCGAGACTTGACCAAAATCAATATCTGGTTTAACCGAGTTTAACCCCATTTCTTCTGGCTTTCCTTGAAACATGCCATAGTCCACCATCAATCCAGTGTTATTGCTTGTCAAAAAGTAGCACGATCCGGTTACCATCTGGGCAGCACCCAAAAATTTCAATCTCATACTTTCCAGTGTACCAGACATCGTCATCGCGAGGAACGGAGTGACGTGGCAATCTAAATGGATTAGAATAAATTATGGACTGTCCTCACTGCCACCAGCCTCTTTCAGCTCTTGAAATCGAAACTTCAGATGGCCACATTCATTCTATTGAAGAATGTTTGTCCTGTGGTGGCCACCTCCTAGAGCCTTTCTTGGCCAATTTTCTTACTTTGGAAACGGCCAGAAATGTCGATTCTATTCTTCCCAAAAGTCACCTGATTCCCACAGCCTCTCCGGTTTGTTCCAGATGTGGCCAGCCAATGCCCGGTATCAAAGATGACTCCGTCCCCCAAACAGTGACCGTCTTTACTTGTCCCAATAACCACGGGGACTTCTTCCCCAAAAACCAACTTCTTCTTTTTAAACAAGCCCAACAATCCAAAATTTATTACCACAAACTTTGGGGGATCCCCCTCCGTTCCGCCTTTGCCGTCCTTATTCCCATATTGATTATCTTTTCTTTTGTCACCCTACTTCCCTCCGTTCTTAGACAAGTAACTACCACCCAAGAAACCCGTGTCAAGGCTTCAGAGATCCTTACCAACCCACTCATTACCCCTATTTCCTCCACTCAAGTCCTCATTTCTTTTTCTACTCAAAGGCTGGCCAAAACTTCTCTTCGTTTTACCGGAGGTCTCACCAAAACTTACGACGTCTCTGCCACACTTCAAACTAACCATCTTCTGAGTGTCGAAGGCCTTACTCCCAGCACCACCTATAGATATGTCATCGTCATCGATATCGGTGGCAAACCGGTAACCACCTCCGAATACTCTTTCTCCACTCCATAAAGTAATCAAAATTCATTTAACTTTTGTGTCAAAACGTCATTTTTCATCCCTAGAACTAAATCATCTTAAAAAATATGGCTTTTCAAACATTGACTTGGAATCTATCGGGGAAAAACCGGTAGAATACGTCACTGGACATGCCGAGTGTTGTGATCTGGATTTTTTTGTGAATGAATCGACCCTCATTCCTCGCCTCGAATCGGAAAAAATTGTTCAAATCTCACTCGACCATATCCAAGAGCAGAGTCTCCTTCATCCCGCCATCGCCGATCTCGGTACCGGATCAGGCTGCCTAGGCCTTACCATAGCAGTAAAACTTTCTCAAAAACAAATACCTTACACCATCTATCTATCAGATATTTCTCAGGAGGCTTTGAAAGTAGCCCAAAAAAATGCCTCCAACCTTCTTCCTTCTACCACTAATCTTTTTTTCGAGCAGTCCAACCTCTTTGATAACTACCCCAAGATCAAGTTCGATATCATCCTGGCCAATCTTCCCTATATCCCTTCAGCTTATATCAGTACTTTACCTCTCTCAGTCAAAGATTTCGAGCCGCGGACAGCCCTAGATGGAGGTCCTCAAGGCACCACCCTTATCAATCGCCTGCTTCAACAGCTCCCCTCCTTTCTCTCTGAACATGGTGTAGCCATCCTGGAAATAAACGACACTCACTCGCTTCACGACTTCACAATCTCTTCAAGTTTAACAACTGAAATAAAGACAGACCTTTATCAAAAACCCCGCTTTCTGGTACTGCACCCAAAATCATAATATTTGTTACACTAAATATATGAAAAAGATTTGGTTTCTTAGCCTGATTACTCTCATAATTTCCGGGTTGGTTATCCGTGCCACAGACCAGACTATTTACTTTGAAACTCAAGAAGACTTCAACCCATCCCAAACATCCGCAGTTTTCAACAACCAAGAATTTTCTTTACCACCCTCTTTGTCTCTACTTCCCCTGCCCTCCAAGAAGGTTCTGGGAGAGTCTAATGGCGAAAAAGAGATTCAAGTCGACCTCACGAATCAGCGTCTATACGCCTATGAAGGTGATCAGCTTATATATACTTTCCTAGTTTCTACTGGGAAATGGGGTAGGACTCCGACAGGCACCTTTACTATCGCAAATAAATATCGTTTTATCAAAATGAGCGGTGGCTCACAGGCCCTGCGTACTTACTATTACTTACCCAATGTTCCCTATACTATGTTCTTTGGCAATGCTCAGATACCGGCCTCAAAGGGCTTTTCCCTTCATGGGACTTACTGGCACAACAACTTCGGTGTCCCCATGTCCCACGGCTGTATCAATATGAAAATCTCAGAAGCAGGCCTGCTTTACAACTGGGCCGACCCCCGACTTCCGGACGGCAAAACATCAGGCGTCTCCAGCAAAGACAATCCCGGCACCAAGGTCGTTATCTACGGAGTCACTCCCAAATCATAAGGAAGTACCCCCTAAGTTGACAAACTGAGTTACATAAAGATAGAATAGCGCCTGTATGACTAAAGCCAACTTCACTCAACTCAAAAAATTCTTTGCCCAATTTCCCACCCAGAAATTCGCCAAAAATTCCATTTTTTTTAAACCCGGGGACAAGATAGAGAACATCTATTTTAATAAATCTGGTTTTGGCAGAGCGTACACCAAATCTAATTTCGGAGAAAACACTCTCAATGTCTTTAAACCTCTTTTTATGATCTCTGTCATGCACTACTTTACCAGGTCACGAAACAATCTTTTCTTTCAAGCGCTGACCACAGCAGAGGTCTACGTCGTTCCCAGAGAAGATTTTAAGAAATATCTATCCCAGAATCCTGATATGGAGGCAATTATCATGGATTACTTTTTTAGCTCCATTCTTCGCTATCTTTCAAACCAGGGAACTCTAATCAATGGTACCGCTATCAACAAAGTCGCCTCCGTCCTACTTCAACTGGTTCATGAATATGGTGATATCAAAAACGATATTGTGATTGTTAACTTCCCTGCCACTCACCGTGTCGTCGCAAACATTGTCGGTCTCACTCGCGAAACCACCAGTGTCCAAATGAGTAAGCTTCAAAAACTCGGCATAATCTCCACCAAACGCGCCCAGTTTCAGGTCAAGAATTTACAAAAGCTAATTGACCTTGCGACACTAGGAGAATAACCGCCTCAGTGCCAAGACACCCAAAACAGACAAGAAGGTCATCGCCCCCAAAATAATTCCTTTCCTCCAATAGCTTGGACCCAGTCTTCTATCCAAACCTGTTGTATTAAGCCAAAGAACCAAGCCGGAGTATATCAGCATGGTCCAGGAATTCATCACAGCGCTGATTAAAACAAGTTGCAACGGCTCTTTAAAGCCAAGCGAAAGTATTACCAGCATCAAGCTTATCTGAAGCCATAAAAATGAATAAAAGTATTTTGGCAAATTCTTAGACACTTGTTTTCCCCAGTTTAGTATCGCCCAGTTTTCCGCCAGAATTTTAGCCGTCGTGCCCGTTACCGACAGTTGTGTGGCAAAAAGTGTCAGCCCCAAAACTACAATAAAGGCTTTTTCCACAAACTGCGAAGTCACGGATCCAATATATCTTGCCTCTTCCACCAAAAAATCTACCCCAACCACTCCCGCAGACTTACCATAAATCGTTTCATAAGCCAGTAAGGCGAGAGAAATAATTGATATCATTCCGGTCAACCAAAAAACAACTCCTTGTTCCCAATTCATCAGTTTCCACCATCTTGAAAAAAGCTGTAAACTTCTAGTGTCTATCTCAAAATCTTTTCCTGAAAGTTCAATCTCTTCTTTTTTTCCTGTTAGAAGACTTGTTATTCTACCCGAACCCAAACCCATCCCGTATCCTTTTTCTTTAATATTTTGAGATTGACCCAGATTCAGGTTGCCTCCAGCCCCCGAAAAGGCTATCGCCGCTAAAAATGCCGAAAGCTGGACTCCAACCGGCAAGAACCAATAGCCTTCACCTCTACCCACTAGGCCCCATCCAAGTGCCGCTAAACCATTTCTAGTAGCCAGCCACCATGATAATCCCAACACAAATGGCAACCCAACAACAAGCAAAATTTTTTGCATCTTTTCTTGAGTTCCGTAAAGAACTGGTCCCAAACTCAGAAATACCCCAATCAAAATCAAGGTCACTCCCGCCAAGATACCGGGATCCCCCCACCCCAATCCGACACTAATTAGTCTTGCTCCAGAAAGTACAATCCCAGGCCACATCCAAGGGACAATCGTTGATAACAAAAACCAAACCGGAATAATTTTTCCCAGCCTTCTGGACAAACCAACAAAGACACTTTCCCCGGTCACCAAAGTATACCGACTAATTTCCATATTGATAAACCACTGCGCGGTAATCCCCGCTATCGCCCCCCAGATGATTCCCAATCCATAATTCGCCGTCATATACGGCCATAGTATTAGTTCACCGCTTCCAAGACCTAGACCCAGCAAGATAAAGCTTGGACCTACCATCTTTAAAAATCCCGGCGGTTCGGATAGTTCCCCTCTTTTCAAATCAGGTAATTGCATCACTCTCATGTTACACTACGAGCAAATTCGCCACGTATAATGATTCAATGACCCTTTTCCAAGCCATCATCCTTTCTGTAGTCGAAGGTCTCACTGAATTTCTTCCCATTTCCAGTACCGGCCATCTTATTCTGGTCCAAAAGTATTTATCCATTGAGTCCAGCGAATTTTCAAAAACTTTTGATATCGTAATCCAGCTTGCTGCTATCCTTGCAGTAGTTTGGATTTTTCGACAAAAACTATTTTCCAGTATCAAAATTTGGAAACAAAGCATAGTGGCTTTCATCCCCACGGGAATTATAGGTTTTCTCCTCTACAAACTTATCCGCGATGTCTTGTTCGAAAGACCTCTTATTACTGTTTATTCCTTGCTATTGGGAGGTCTAGTCCTCCTTCTTGTTGATAGACTAAAAAACCTGAATCAGGGTAAAAAAGAATTTCTCAATCTTTCTACTCTGAGACTCCTCGACATTGGTTTATTCCAATCCATCTCGATTATTCCTGGAGTCTCCCGGTCGGCAGCCTCCATAGTCGGAGGGCTTTTATCTGGCTTATCCAGGTCTCAAGCCGTTGAGTTTTCTTTCTTTTTGGCTATCCCTACCATGCTTGCGGCCACTGGCTATGACCTTCTCCGATCAGGCCTAAATTTTTCGTTGCGGGAATATCAAACTTTATTTATCGGCTGTATTTTTTCTTTTCTGGCTGCACTGCTCGCCATCAGATTCTTTCTAGAATTTGTCAAAAAACACGACTTTACCGCCTTCGCTCTTTACCGAATAATTCTGGCAATAATCGTTCTTTTTACCCTCGAATAAAGAGTCTTACTTTCTCAGCAACTTCTTTTTGGTCGCAATGACTCTCTTCTTGGCTTTAGCCACCTCGACTTTGCCTTTTTTTACGACTGTACCAACTGTAGACTTTACCTTATCGCGATTCTCCTTCTCCGAAAGAAACATCGCGGCCGCACCGGCGGCAATTCCTAGTACCGCAGCTCCGATCGTCCCTAGCAACCCCATATTAACCTTTTTTTTGGCAGGCCTGTTCATTTTTTCTTATTAATATTAACTAATTACATTCTACACAAACTCTATCCAGATGACAAATCTCAAGGAAAATCCTTATATAATGAAATATCAAATGAAGCAAAAGCCATTAATAATTATCCGCAATGCCCTCCTTATATTTCTAACTTTCGGGCTTCCTATTGCCCTTCTAATATTTTTTAGAAAAGACTTCAAAACATTAGAACAGTTAATTCCCACCACTGGCTTCGCTGGTCCTCTCTTTTCAATTCTACTCATGGGGATTCTCTCCGCTACCCCCATTCCCACTGACCCAATTGTCATACTAAATGGTGCCCTTTTTGGACCCTTTATTGGCGTCTTAGTTTCTTGGATGGGCAACAATCTCGCCGCCGTGATTGAATACTTTATCGGAAAAGGTCTCGGTTCATTGGCCGATTTTAATCAGCAAAAAAAGCATCTGCCTTTTGGACTTGATAAATTTCCGGCCGACTCGGCCATTTTCCTTATCTTCGGAAGGTTTGTTCCCCAGGTAGGGGGAAAGATTGTGTCTCTAGCTGGCGGAGCCTACCATGTCCCTTTTGGGCGCTATCTTTGGACGGCAGTTGTTAGTAATCTTTTTGGCTCAGTCTTCTTATCTCTCGGCGGTTACTCCATTCTCCACAGCCCACTTTAAAGTCCTCTCATCATACTCCCTGCAAATATTTTATAAACCACTGAGTAGATAGCTCTGCCACTTTTTCCATGGTCCCCGGCTCTTCAAACAAGTGAGTTGCTCCCGTCACTACTTCGATTTTTTTAATCGCTCCAATTTTTTGGTATGCTTGTCTATTTAAATCAATAGCTTGCTTATCTTCTCCTCCCACAATTAATAATGTGGGTGACTCAATTAGATCCAGTACTTCCATAGCCAAGTCCGGCCTACCACCACGACAGACAATCGCTTTTACCTTCGTTCCCCAGTAAGCCGCCGCCGACAAAGCCGCCGCCGCTCCAGTGCTCGCTCCAAAATAGCCTATCCTAAGTTTTCTCGTCCTATCACTCTCAACACACCACTTGGTCACAGCGATCAGCCTCTCGGTCAAAGTTTCAATATTGAATCTATTTTCATAAACTTGATCTTCTTTCTCTGTCAGTAGATCAAAAAGCAGCGTCGCCATTCCCGACTTCTTCAGTTCCCTTGCCACAAACGAATTTCTCTCCGACAGTCTGCCACTTCCGCTCCCGTGAGCAAAAATTACCAACGATTCTGCTTTTGCGGGAATTTCCAAAATTCCCTTCAACTCTACATTTTGAATAATTATAGTGATATCCATCTATCTAAAATATAACAAATCTTACATACCAAACTCAAGACTCAGTTTGCAATTCAAAAACAACCTTACTTCTCAAACACCAAACTTTGATCCGATCTGTGCCTGATTAGTGTATTGACAACACTAATTCAATCTGCTATGATAAGTGTAATAAGTACACGATCTCACAATCCAAGTACTTTAAGAAAATGTAGAACCTGATACACTATGAACGTGAAGGAGTTACATTGTTCCTTAAAAATTTGTAAATACAGGAGACATCTATGTCACCCAAGTTCACCATCAAAAGCGGTAAAGTTACCGGGCGAGGACACATTTTATCCGGTCGCAACTGTCAAGATTCACTCAAGACAGTTTCACTGACGATTAAAAACGAGACTTTTCTGATCGGTTGGATCAGCGATGGGTGCTCCTCTGGGTCCCACAACGAGGTCGGCTCAAATCTAGGCACTGAATTCCTTATCAATCAAAGTGAGCTTTATCTTCAAGAAGAGCTTCCGGTGGAAATCATTCCTCTTTTTCTTTTCGAAGATTTACTCCAGTTCTTGAGGACTAATCTTTCAAGTCAATCTCTAAAGACACCCCAAAAACAAGCCATGTACATTAATGATTTTTTACTCTTTACTACCGTAGGCTTTATTATTGGTCCCAAATACGGACTAATCATGGCTTATGGCGATGGCCTAGTAATTATCAACGACGAGGTCTACAAAAGAGAGTTCGACGACGAATCTCCCTATATGGGCTACCTTCTCACCGACCCAAAGTATCTGAGCCCCACTCGTCGGCCTATTCCCAATGAATTTGATATCTACTCTTTCAAAACAGCAGATCTCAAAAGACTGGCTATCGGAAGTGACGTGTGGCTACAAGAGTTCGAATTGGTATCCCAAATTTGGCGACACAAACACCCAAATCAGATTCAGAGAAACTTAAATATTTGGTCAGATGAGGGCAAGTTGGCTGATGACGCTTCATTAATTGTCGTGGAGAGTATTCCTTAAAGGAGGCAGTAATGGATACAACTATTTACCGAGCTTCGGGAGATCGAATCAAAATCGATCCTAACGATGCTTACGCCTCTGGTGGCGAAGGATCTGTCTTTATAGATCCGGATGACCCGAAGAAGCTCATCAAGCTCTACGAATTCCCTACCAAAGAGCATGATCGCAAGTTAAGGGCATTTATCGACAAACATTTTGTCTTCCCTAAGTTTGTCGCTGCCCCGGAAACTCTCGAGTTCAATCGAAATGGTGAAGTCATCGGTTACACAATGAACTTTATCAAAGGGGCCAAATCCTTTCGAGATCTCTCCAACAAAGGTTTTCGTCTTCGCCAGAAGATTAACAACAAAAAAGTTGTAGCACTTCACCTAAACGATGCCAAAGTTTTGGAAGCCATTCATCAGCAAAAGATTGTTGTTGGCGATCGAAACGATCAAAATGTTTTATTTTCCGGCCTCAATAGCTACTATATCGATTTTGACTCGGTTCAGTTCGACAACTGGCCGTGCCCGGTAGCCACCGAAAGCTTCTTAGATCCTGCCCTCTACGGTCTAGATCTGACTCGCAAACCGGTTTTTCTGCCGCAACATGACTGGTACTCTTACGCAGTAATGCTTTTTAAAAGTTTGCTTGTTGTTCATCCATATGATGGTACTCACCCCAAGGTAGATGGGCTAACAAATCGAGCTCTAAAGAGAATCACTGTTTTCGACAGAAGTGTCATTTATCCTGTCGTGGGACTTCCTCCGGACTTGCTTAGCGATGATCTCTTGCATGTATTTAACAAATACTTCAAAGACGGCTGGCGCGGCGTATTTCCACAGACGGAGCTCACTGCATTTCAGTCTCTTCTTATCGAATGTCCTTCCTGTAACGCGGCTTATCCGGGAAACAAAAGGGCGTGTCCTGTCTGCAAAGAGCAAAATCAAGTTGTCGCTTCAGTTTCCATCCCCGGTTCCCTCACGGTCCAGCAGTTGTATAGTATCAAAGCTCAAATTCTTTATCACCGTTTGGAAGGAAATACTCTTATTCTAATTACTCTGGAGAACAATCGTGCAGTTTTGTACCTTGTTAACCAAGGTAGTGTTCAGAAAATAGATTTATTCCATTTTCAAATTGGAATGAGATTTGAGGCCAGTTCCAGACTGCTCGCGGTAAACATTGCAGGTAGAGAAGAAATCGATTTGTATGAAATCAACTACAACGAAATTACCAAGGCCGAATCCTGCATCTCCGACACCTACTCCATCACTCAAAATGCAGTCTTCAGAATCAATGGTACCCACTTGTATCGTTTGGTTGGTTCTCAACTAGTTGATACAGAGGTTAAAAAAGGCCTTTTGTTAAATCGTCCTCTTCGCTCTACCATTACTCATCAGTCATGGTTCAACGTCAGTTCGGAAGTCTCCAATACCATAGTTGGTTTCCATCGAGTCTTGCGTCAGCAATTCTTCTGGATGTACTCCAATGGTTTCTCGGCAGATCTTGCTTTACCAACTTTAGTGCTGGGGGAAAGTCTGGTAGACATCTCCATAAAATTTTCAGGATCTTCTTTCCTGATTATTCGCAAGACAAAGTTAAAAGGAAGTGATTTCATTCACTTCGATGCGTTCGATAAGAAAGGCGTTGCGCTGTACTCGGCCACCATTGAGGCAGGGAAACTACCTTCGGACCGTATTCATGGTCAGGCCTATGCGGGGGGGAAATTAATTTTTCCGACCGATACCGGTGCTGTTCGTTACGATCCTGCGACTGGTTCACAAACTCAGTTTTCCGCCACAGACAAAGTGGTCAATTCTAGCCAATCCCTATTCGTTTTTGCCGCCGGTTTGTTGATTGTCGACCCAAGACATATTAGTTACATCACTCTAAGTTAAAAGGAGAAAATTATGACCCCCTCACTCTACAAAGCAACTGATATCGGAAAGATTTACAAACCACGTCCTGAATTTGCCACGCTCGGCATGAACAATCGCACCCCCAAGACGGCATTCGAAGACAAACGTAAAGTAGGTCTACTGTTTGTCGATGGTGAAATTGATTTCATCAATCTCGACGGTGAACTCCCTGTTCCGGGCGCCATCGAAGACTCAAAGCGTTTCCTGGAAAATTTCTTTTATCCAAACTTTGGTGAAATAACTAGCGTGTATGCTTCAATGGACGACCACCCCCTTTTCTCCATTTTTTTCTATACCTGGTGGCGCAATCGTCACGGTGAAGCTCCTGGAAACAAAGATTATGTCGCCATTTCCTACGCAGATATCAAAAGCGGTGCTTGGAAACCAATTATTGACCCCCTCTGGTCTACCGAGTATGTCAAGAAATTAGAATTGCTAGCCAAAAAACCTCTTATGATCTGGCCGCTCCATTGTCTTCAAGGTACTCCCGGCCAAGCACTGATCCCCGCACTTTCCGAGGCCCTTCTGTATCACTCTGCTGCACGCGGAAGTCAGCTGACTCGTATCTCCAAAGGAACGAATCCTCGGACAGAGCATTATGGCATCTTTAAAGCTGAAATCGAAGACCCGAAAGATGTCAGTACTCAGCTCAATACAGCTGTTCTTGATGCCATCGCCAAACACGATCTCATCTATGTTGCTGGTCAAGCCAAGAGTCACTGCGTTCTTGAAACTATGCACCAGCTTGTCGCCTATTTCGGTAAGACACAGCCGGAAACCATTAAGAAAATTCGTTTTCTTATGGACTGCACCAGCTCTGTTAAGCACCCAATAATCGATTTTGAAAAAATCGCCAATGATGAGCTCGACAAGATGGTCAAGCAAGGTGTGGTTCTTGTCAACAGCACCGACCCAATTCGTTAATCCAATACTAAGGAGAGTATCATGACTTCAAAAAGTACCATTATCATTGCTAATCTCGATAATGCTTCGGCCGCCCTGGCCAATGTTCAACATGTCAGCCCGAACGATCTAGACGGCTCCCAGGTCACCCTAATTCTCCGGGTAATAGACGCAACTCCGTCATTGTCCGGCTTCACTCAGGAAATGATGCAGGCCGCGCAAATGAATGTCGACGCACTTATCGAATCCAAAGCCGGCGACGAAATGTTGATGTCCACCTGGACTTTCAATTCGCATGGCTTCAATGTTCTTGAAGGTTTTGTAAAGCTCGAAGATGTATCTCCTCTCACTCCTCAAAATTATCAGCTTGAGGGTATGACCAATCTTTACGATACGGTTTACACCGCCCTTACTGATCCCCAGGCCAGCATCATTGAGTATGCCAAGAGTCTGCGCAAAAGTGGTATCCGTGTCAAATCCACTCTGTTGGTTCTGACCGATGGTGAAGACAACGTCAGTCGTATCAATCCGGCCAAAATCAAGGCGCTCACAGCCACCAACGAAGGCACCTACTTCTGTCTCATGGCCTTCGGAACCGGCTTTGCTCAAGAAGCCGCCCGTGAAATGGGCTTCCCCAATGTTCGCGAGTACAATGCTTCCAAGGGCGAGCTCCGTCGCATGATGGGTGAGTTTTCCAAGTCCCAAGTTCGGGCTTCTCAAACCATCGTTTCACCGAACAGCTTCTTCAATTAGTTAAGTCTTTTGCCCTCCCTAACAGGAGGGCCTTTTTTTGTAACACCAAAGTAACCTATCATACAATTTGACTTTCAAAAATTATCTGTATACTATTATCTTATGAATAAAGCTAGCTTTTTCTCCAAACCGGTTATCATTTCCCTCTTCTTTTCTATCGTCGCCACCCCTGCCTTTGCCATTTCTAAAAATGGTATCGGCCAAAGCCAGAGACCAGCAGTCGTAACTTCCGGATCTTCCCGCTCCTGTCTTGCCAAAGAATCCTCAGTTAAAACCCGTATGACTCAATTGACCAAGTTAGTAACTACCATGGAAACCACCTTCGATAAGATCGCCGATCGGGTAAAAGCCTATTATATCGATACTGTTTTACCCGCAGGAAAAACAGTTTCAAACTACGACACCCTTGTAAATGACATCGCCACCAAAAAGACACTTGTCCAAATCGAAATTGACAAAGCCAAAGCCGACATTTCTGGCTTTAGTTGCTCTGCTGGAAACCCCGTTACTCTCATGAACCAATTCAAGATCAACATGCAATCTGTTAAAACTGCCCTGAAAAATTATCGTACTTCTATTAACAAGCTAATTGTCGCTGTCAGGACCGTTTCCGCGGGTATTACCCCCACCCCCACAGTCACTACGACACCATCTATATAAAACATCAAAATTAAAAACATGAAACAAACTATGACCAAATCCGACGAAAGTACCATGTACACCACCAAGATTCTGTTTATTATCGTTCTGGCCATACTGGTCAGCTATCTCCTATTTATGGGAAAAACTAAGACCTCTCCCTTATCACCAACCACCTCAATGGAGACCATCCAAAGTCCTAGTGACCTAGACGCTGCCAGCGATCAGTTGGAGGCGGTCAACGTAGACAGTGTGGATACGGGAGTTACTCAGCTCAACACAGAAGTCTCCACCTACTAAATTTTACTTAATGACTAGACATTCTCCTCGACTTCTTGGGGTGTTGTAGGTTTCAGCAGCTGAAAAAGTTCTACTACGCCTGTGGCCACTAGTAACCAAACAATGCCTGCCACAAAAGAAGATAACTCAAAAACAAACTCTCCTTCTACTACCGTCCGGAACATGCTCAAAAAAGGATAAACAAAAGGCTCACTCAGGGCATAGATCACGCTTACAAAGCCACTACTTGGATTGGCTCCCGAAGCTTTAAGAAAAATCCGTAAGCCAATCAGAGTCTCTATTACGCCCAATATATACCAAATTACTTGATAAACTCTAAATATCACCTTTTTTGATTCGTATTTTTCCTTTGGTGTTTCATCCTCTAGGGGAGGAGTGGGAGGAGGAACAATCGTTCGAGTTGTTTTAGTCACCTGTACCGGTGTTGTCTGAGAAACTGTTGTCATTTCTTCTACTTGTGCCATGTATCAAATATATGCCAGCGATCATCGAATTGCAACTTTTGTTACACATTACATTTCTCGAACTTGAAGAAACTTTCTCGAGCTAGTGACGAACCAATAAGCAGGTCCATGTTCACCATCTTTATTTGTCGTATAAACCATCATTAAGTCAGGCCCCGCCCACCCGGAAATTTTATTAATTTTATTGGTTGTCTTTGTTTCACCCCAATAGTCTCCCACTATGATGTATTTTTTGCCATCATCATACGGCTCACCATTCGCCTTAAACAAGTAGTAATTTTCTCCACCCGGGCTACTTATCTTTATAAACACTTGCTTGTAGTCTGGAGACCAGCTATTAAAAGGAATCGTAATTGAGCTCCCCAGATCTGCAATGGTGTTATATAGTGGGATCTCCGTCTTTTTTATGGTGTCCATCACTTTGAGCGAATAACTATTTCCGCCTTCCCGCATCTTTTGTGCCATACCCACCAATTTCAGGTTTCCTTCGCTGTTGGTAGCCTCCGACAAAGGTACAAAAGCAGACACTTCCTTACTTGGTTGGACAATCATAGAAGGTTTGTCGAATTTGTTGGTTTTCCGGGTTATCCCAAAAAACATGACTGACGCACTCACTACCAAAATTATCAGTAACCATCTGTTCATCGTTGTAAGTTTTGTTACAATTTAGTTTATCACAAATTGAGACTCCGACCTTGTCGTTAGCTCCTTCACTACCATTCTGATCAGCTTCTTAGCTTCCAATTCATTTTTTCTGAGAGACATATTCCAATCTAAACCAGGACCGGTATTACCCTCAAGCAAATAAGAATTACCGCTATTACTTATAATAAAATCCAAGGCAAAAAGAGAGTCTTTTTTGTTTAGCATCTCAGAAATTAAATTTGATTTAACCAGCAAATTCTTAGGCAACTCCTCGAGGGTCAGATAGGTAAGAGACCCACCTTGGTGCTCATTACATCGAAAATCACCGGTTTTTGCCATTCGTATGTAAGATTGAGCTATCTTGCCATCCAAGTAAATCAGCCTGATGTCGGTAGAGGCGGGACAATTACGGTAGCTAAACCCTTGGTCAAACTTTGCAAAAGGCTGGATCACAAACGAAATTCTGGAGTTCTTCTGGAGAACTTTGAGCATCTTTTCTGCCTGTCCAGTCTTAAATTTATAAATATGCCTTCCACCGGCACCAAATCGATCTTTCATGACGATATCTTCACTGAAATCATTCAAGCCAGGGTGAGATCCCATCAGCTGGGCCAGAGTCTTACAGGCCTCATTTACACCCTGCAGCGTTTTAGAATCGAGGGAAATGGTCGGAATTGAATGCTCAGACAGTGTATCGTAGGTCTTTTGTTTGTCAAAAAAAATTCCAAACAACTCCGGATCGTTGAAAGACTTGATCTCCTCAGATGAAAACAACAAGTCCCTTCTGGACCTTATTCTACCTCTTGTCGGGGAAAATTTATCAAAAATTAGCTTTGAAAAACAGGGAGAGCTATGTCTTTCCCACTTATTATTTCTAAAATTCCAATAGCTCCGGCAGTATCCGGGTCCAATAATATCAGCCGAAGTAGTGAAAGCTACATTCAGGCCATGTTTTCGACAGGTCTTCAGAAAGTATCCATAGACAGTATTATAGGACTCATTCCGAGAACCGAAAACAAAGGGTGTATGATTCTTACTTTCCACGCCAAAAGCACTGGAAGCCAGCGTTTCGGTATACACTATAAGTGCATCAAAGTGACGTATTTCATTCATAGGATCGGGGGTAAACCAGTAGCCTGTATTATATCTTATTCAAACCCGTATTGACACCTCCAGTCCAGCTTCCACTTTTCAGTTCAGCAGAGATCTGCTTCCACAGCTCCAAAAAACATTGTCCTCAATATCAGTCTATCTCTGTGCTAACTCTGTCCAATCCCGTATCGCGTACTAATCTTTTTCTTCAAATAGGAGTTTACTTCCATCGCGTCTGGCGAAAAAGTTAAAAAGTACTCAATCTGCGAATAGAGGTACGACAGTGGATCTCCACAATCCAGATACACTCCATCGGAAATGATTTTTGCCATGAGACCTGTCTCTTTTTGCATCACGTTAAGAATGTCGGTTAGCCACAGCTCTCCATTTTCACCGATTGGAGTCTTATCTAGAGCCTTAAAAACATCAGGTGTTAAAGCGTAAAGACCATGGGTGGCGTACTCAGATAGACCCACTATGTCTTTGGGTTTTTCGACAATTTTTAGGATTTCTTTAATTTCAGTTTCTCCGGGTATATCTTTTAGTTCTGCCATCCCATATCTACTCCTCATCTTGAGATCCTCTATCTTTATCGCCGAGATCACCGGCTTTCCATACTTTTCAAAAGTTTCCATCACCTGGCTAGCGCGGGGCTTCCGTTTTGACACAATTAACTCATCAGACCAAACTAAAATAAATGGTTCTTTTTCTACCAAATGCCTTACCGACTCCAAAGCACCTCCATTTCCAAAAGGAGGCTTCGTGTAAACAAAACTGAAATCAGCCATACTAGTTATTCTTCTCAGCCTTTCAACCTCTTCTTTCTTGCCCAATTTCAGGAAATAATCCTCCAAAGCTTCATCCGGAGAGAAAAACTTTCAATCGATTGTTTTTGGTGAGATACAACAAAAATAATGTTCTGAATTCCTGAAGCCACGACTTCTTCTACCACATGCAATATGATTGGCTTCATTCCCAAAGGAAACATTTCTTTTGGAATACTTTTTGTCGCCGGCAAAAATCTGGTTCCCCAGCCCCCCGCTGGAATTACGGCAGTTTTTATTTTCATAAATACTTAAATTAAATCTCTCATATATTTAACTAATTTTGCGTGCCTTACCTCGTCAGAAATAATATTTTTCAAAATTTCTTGAGCTCTATTGTCATTAATAAGTCTCAAAAGAATCTCCGCCTCCTTTTTCATTAAAATCTCTTTTTCAAGAAGTTCATCAAAATATTGTAAGTAATCTTTTTTTGTAAACATATTATTTTTTAATAGATTCAAGATAAATTTTTTCAATCTCCCTCAGAGCTTTTACATGCCATCTTGTTTCTCTCTCTAGCACTCTCAGTCCATTAGCTATCTCTTCTCTAACCTCCTTATCTAGTCCAGACCAGTAGAAAGCTTGCTTAATGTGACTAGTATAGAGAGGTATACATAAATCCTCATTGACCGTTGCCGCTCTAATTTCGTCGACCACTTTTTGTATGTGATCCTTGTCGACTGTTTTCATTTATAAACATATTTTAATAATGGATTAATTTTAATCTTAGGACTGGTATTAAGTTTAAATATTCTAGATAAAAGCAACAAATGATACGAACACCAAATGATATTAACGCTTATGGCGTAGGGATTAGATGAAAACTTCATAATTCCGAAAATGATAGCTAAACAGTTTAAAAACATCATTGAAGTCCAAGGCCACAATCCCCAAAAAGGTATTTTCCCTGTTTGATTTTTATCCGTAATCACAAACTTAAACTCACTTCCGATGAGAGCTTGTAATGTTGAAGACATTAAAATTGGAAAGGATATTTCACCCATGACTATACCCGTAAAAATATCATTCCAGGCATACTTTCGGCCTTTTAGCGTGAAGTAAAAAGTGCTCATGGTTAATATGTAATACGGAATGAACGTCCCTATGTAGAGATATGGATTTGCAAAATAAGAGGGCGTATCAAAAAGTAGATACATCATCGGACAGATCATCATGATAAAAAACGACCAACCCGAAAAATAGTAGGTCGCTGACAACATGTATTCCCATAATTGCAGTCCGGATATTTTGAGATTTCCCTTAAACCCATCAATTATTAATTTCCGCAACACTCCTACAGATCCAGCCGACCAACGGAACTGCTGCTTAAAATATGCAGGTAAAGTCTCCGGTGCCATTCCAAAAGCTCTAACATGATTGTAATAAATTGACCTGTAACCCAGTGAGTGGATCTTGACCGAAGTCGCAAAATCCTCTGTTACCGATTTCTCGTCAAATCCACCGAAAGTAGTAAATACCTTTGTGCGCATAAGGAAATTAGTACCACAACAAAACATTGCTTCAGCCGCCCCTTTTGACTCACAAACACTTTCGTAAAAGATTGATTGTTGCATCGCTGCTCCTTTTGCTATCGGGCTGGATTCCATGTTGATGTATATCTGAGGCGTCTGTACAAATCCAATATTGCCCGAAAACTCAGCTACGGCCACCGTATCCAACAAGAAATCGGCTGTCGGGTTTTGGTCTGCATCAAACACCGCAAAATACTCTGTATTCACATTCGGCAAATAGCTATTTAATGCCTCTGCTTTATTCTTTGGTGTTCTAATTGGGACAAAGTATTCGATCCCGTACTTGTTAGCTAAGTGTCTATTTTTCTTCCTGAATTCTTCATCTGATCCATCAATAAACACCAGCTTTTTATTGTCATACTTCATAGAGAACAACGAAATGAATGTCAGCTCCAAAACTTCTTTTGGCTCATTCCTGGCAGGAACCAGTACTGTTACTCCAGGTAAGTTTTTCAAATCAAGATTTACTTTCCTATGGTAGATCGCATCTTTCTTTTTTAATCTGATAGCCCCGGCAACGTAACCAATTGTTTGAACAATGGAATGCCCCTCTGCCAGAAGTAATAAGAATGCGAACACCAAATTTGGAATATTAAATTCGTTGAAATAAAAAGTATATAAACGTGCTACCGAATAGATAAAAACTCCCAAAATAGATGACCAAGCAAAAAATAAGAAATATTTTTTCTCTTTCATCAATTTAATTTGTAAGATAATATACTGATTCCATATATAATCTTAGTCGAGTAGTTTCAAAAAAACCAGTGAATAAATAATCCATCATTATGGCTATTACTCTCTTTTACCTTCGTTCACCCTCACTTTTGCATTTAGGATTATCTTTATCTCCACAGATGGAACTTTCTGGTCGAACTTGATTTGTATGGTTTTTATTCCGGTGGCGTATCCCTTTTTTTCTAAAACCTCACGGTCTTTACTTTCAAGCACAAACGCAAGACCGAGAGTAACGTGGTTTTTGAAAACGGAAAATCCGGCTAGAAGGCCGTGATATTTATAGAAGGGAACTCCCCAGCTTATACTTTCTACTGCTTCAGGAATGGTCGATTTTATTATTTTCCTAAGTTCTTTGAGGTGGTCACGTGCTTCTTCTGATGAACTGGCAATATATGCGTCAACGTCTTTTGCTTTGTAGTTACTCATAGATCACTATCTCCTTCTTTTTACAATTCTATCATTTTCGCATTACAAACCAAGCTGGCTCGCTGGATGGGACGATTTTCGAACTTTTTCAGTACAAAACACACTCTATCCCTCTACTTCAACCTGAAAACCACCATAAGCCATTCGCTTCATGTCAAAAGGCATCTGCATATCTTTGTGATCTTTCATTTGTTCGCTCATCTCGGCCATCACCTTAGCGTTTACTTCATCACGATGTTCTTTAGATTTAAAAATGATAAAAGAAAACCACACGGTCTCCTCATCATTTGATCCTGCCATTTCTGTAAAAGCGCGCGCTTTTTCACCACCCATTTCCTGAGGAACCAGGTCATTGCCCCGGCATTCATAGTATCCCAGCGCCCCGAACTTCATCCACATATCTCGCCCCTCTTCAGCCATTTTTTTGTATTCCTCTGTCTTGTCTTTTGGAACTACAAGCACAAACCCGTCAACATATTTTGCCATATACAAATCCTTTCTTTTGTAACTTTTATTACTTCATAATAACATATGGACAACCATCGGACCCTCTTCTCCAAACCTAATAGTCACTAGACGGGCCGTTTTTCCTAATCTCATCGTTTTTATATTGTGGGCTATTTCTAAACTCTTCCAAACCGGGAAACAATTCTCCTTTAATATTCTCCATTTCATCTAAGTCTATATTTTCAACCCTTTTTTTAAACTCCTTTGCATAGGGCTGGAGTTTTATTACCTTACTAGCTTCTTTTTCGTATTGAGACATTATCTTATCGGCCTCATCTCCGATAATTCCCTTTGATTTTATGACCCTACTGGCTTCATCTCTATAATCCTTCAAAATCTCATCATCTGTGCCACCTCGTTGTTTGTACAACATAGAATCAACATTACTCATGGTGGAAGAAACCCCTCCATCTTTATCTACAAAAACAAACTTTGGGAAAAAGCGCTTCTCACCACTTGGATAAACCTGTCCTTTTTGAATATCACCATGATTTATAATTTCTAAAATTCTACTCCCGTTAGACAAATTTATTATGTTAGTTTTAATTTCCTCCACAAACCCGTTTTGCCCATCCGCATAATATTGTCTACCGTCAACCAATGTCACAATTCCTACTGCATGACCAATCGGAGCTCCAAATTCAATTTCTAGTCCTTTTTTATTTGCCTCGTGAACCAAAGTCCATGTAGACATTGAACAATCCATGCAGTTTAGTTCCAATGACATTCTAGATACAGAAGTACAGGGTGTACAAAATGCTATCAAAGCACTTGAGTCAAAAAGAAATATCCTTGAGGATAGTTTACTCGAACAAACAATCGACAAAGAAACTTTTAAGCGTAAGCATAGTGAAATCATGATAGATATTCAAAGTAGAGAAAGTGAAATGGCTACTATTGAAAACCAAGGAGGGTTTGATGTTGATGCCACTATCGCAATTCTAGACCTAGTAAACAATATCAAAGAAACTTTCACCAACGCCAACTTTGAAGCCAAGCGACACTACCTATCTATCTTCTTTGAAAGAATAGATGTTAGAGATAAAAAGATAGCAAAAGTAACCTACACACCACTATTCCAAAATCTTATAGATGCGCACAAAATAAGAATACGGACTAACTTGCTCCCCCGACTGGACTCGAACCAGTGACATCCTCCTTACAAGTGCCCTCAATTTTAACTGAGGCTTGGACTATCTCATCCCCTAAACGGGGCCAGGCGTATAGTCTCTGAACCTTCAAGTCGCCGAAGCGACAAGCTTGGCTGCGGATTACCATAATCTTGCGATTTTAGGCTTCCCGACAATTAACCCGGTTTTCCATCCCGATTTTCACCGAGACGCTGCAAGTTATGTATTACAGGGAGGCGCTCTACCAACTGAGCTACAGGGGAA
>CAZUFH010000006.1:13448-22244 GCA_964618885.1 uncultured Pseudomonadales bacterium | reverse complement strand
TACTTCCCTAGATCCCGATCTGGTGAGGGATGCAACCCACACCCAGTGTTTAGTTGTCAGCTACTCACACACATTTGAGTTTTTGATTTTTCGAGTTTTTTTATCACCACTTCTCCCGGATATGCTCCATGGCAAATTTCAAGTCACCGTGAACCTTTTTTCTAGGATTAAAAATTCCCTGAGGGTCAAAAATATCTTTAACCTGCTCGAATAGCTTTATCATCTCCACACCAAACATCTGTGTCAGATAAGGAGTTCTGATCAGTCCATCATTGTGCTCTCCCGTGATCGAGCCACCGTTTTCGGTGATTATCTTGTACACCTCGTCTGCAATCTTTGGTATCGCCTCCCGCACCGCGGGATTTTTTATGTCTACGATGGGGATAATATGAAAGTTACCTTCGCCCACATGCCCGGCCACGGTAAAGATAAATTCCGGATGTTTGGCCAGAATATCCGTAATTTGAGGTATTACAATCTGTATTTTTTGTGGGTCAATCACAAAGTCATCTATGAAGGGTGCCGTATGTTTATCACGGATCTTGTTCCTCAGCAAATTAAAGCTTTCGCGCCGGATCAGCCAATACTTCTCTTCCTGGTCTCCAATCGCGATCTGAGTTTTCAGGTGAAGTGGCTCCAATTCCTTCATCAGTTGGTCCACTTTTACTTGCAGTTCATCAGAATTGTTACCGGTAAAATCTACTTGCAGGATTAGTTTGGGTAGTCTACCGGCAAACATCATGAGGAAGGCCGGTAAGAAAGCAATTCCGGCTTGTATCATTCCTGAAACTCCCAGTTTCTTGGCAAACTCAGGGAAGAATCTCAGAGCCAGCTTCAGAGTATTGTCGTCATAGGACTCAAAGCTTTCGGGTCCGAACGGCAGTATTTTATTGATAATTTCTCCCAGCTTAGTGAGGTCTGGCAGGAAGATCACAACCATTTCACGGTATTTATTCACTGGGACTAGTCCAATCTCCGCTGAGACCATCATTCCTAGAGTTCCCTGTGCTCCCACCCAAAGCTTAGTCAGGTCAAAGATGCCCGTTTTTTCATTCCACACATCCCACAAGTTGTAGCCGGCCGAGTTTTTCAGCACTTTTGGCCTGGCGTTTTCGATCAGGGTCTTATTTTCCCGGACCAAAGTGAACATTTTTCGATAGATTTCTCCCTCAAAGTCTTGTTGTTTCATCTTCGAGTCTAAGGCATCCTGGTCTAGAGGCTTCATTTCGTAGGTTTTTCCATCAGACAGTACAGCCTTAACTTTTTCGACATAGTTCTGTGTTTTCCCGTACTTGAGAGACTTCTCGCCTCCGGAGTTATTATTCACAATTCCGCCCATGGCACAGATCGATTTCGAGGCAGGGTAAGAGGGGAACAGCAGTCCCTTGGCCAGGGTTTCTTTCTCAAAGTCCCGGTAAAACACCCCTGGCTCGGTGGTCGCGGTCTGACCTTCAATCGTCGGTGTGTGGTTAAAATACTTCGAAAACTCGACAATAATAGAGTCATTCAGTGGCCCACCACTCATATCTGTCCCAGCTGATCTGCCGGTGATTGATAAGTTGGGAAAATTAATTATGTTTTCTTTCACTATCCTCACTAGTTTCTCGACATCCTCTTGATTCTTCGGGAATACGACGACTTCCGGAACCACTTCAAAAAGACTGGCATCGTGGCTATACTCCGTCAAGGTCTCTGGTGTTTCTATCACTTCACCTTCAATACCCCTCCTAATTTGGTCCAGAAGGTTTTTATCCATTTACTTTCGGGAAATCACTTTTCTGACGGCGGCTTTTATCGCCTCCTTGCCCATACCGTATTTTTCCATAATATCTTTCGGACTTCCGGACTCGGCAAAAGTATTTTGTAGTCCAATAAACTCCATGGGGGTGGGTTTTCTCTTGGCCAGAAGTTCTGCCAGGGCTCCACCCAGTCCGCCTGTCACCTGATGATCTTCGACACTTACGGCGCACCCCGTTTTTTCCACGAGACTTAGTACCCCTTCTTCATCCAGAGGCTTAATATAAGCCACATTGGCTACCAGGACATTTATTCCTTCAGTTTCCAGTTCTTTCCCTGCCATCAGAGCATGGTAAAGCATGTGTCCTGTTCCAAATATAGTACACTTGGGATTTTCCGTTACCCAAAAAGTCTGAATTTTTTTGTCAAAAGGGGTTTCTTCGGTCGTCATTACCGCCGATTTGTCTCGGCTAAATCGCAGATATACCGGCCCGTCAACATCCGCAGCCAAGATAGTCGCTCTCTTGGCCTCGTGGCTGTCGCAAGGCAAGATGATTTCAATATCTGGCCAGCATCTAGTGATCGCAATATCCTCCGTCGCCTGATGAGTCGCGCCGTCCGGGCCGGTCATTATGCCGCTATGGTGCCCGGCAATTTTTACATTCGAATGGTTATAAACGATCGTTGTCCGGATAGTTTCCCAGTTTTTACCGGGGGAAAAGGTGGCGTAAGAAGACATAAAGGGGATTTTTTTACTGACACCCAGTCCGGCGGCAATTGCGGCCATGTTTTGTTCGGCTACTCCACATTCAAAAAATCTCTCGGGAAATTTTTTGGAAAATTCTTCCGTTCGGGTCGATTCGGATAAGTCGGCTGTGAGGACCACCACCGCTGGATTGTTTTCTCCAAGAGACACCAGTCCGGTTCCAAAGCCATCTCGGGTTGCCTTCATTTCTACCTCTTCGTCAAAGATCTTTGAATTTAGTTTTAAGTTTGGATTAAGCATATTCTTTATTGGTGTTCACTTTCTATTTTTCCTTGTAAGGTTCTGAGGTCGGCGAGAGCGGTTCTTGCTTGCTCTCCCTTTGGCGGAGAACCGGCGACATCCCCGGCGTCAGGTGGAGCACCATGCCACAAGTAGTTGTTTTCCATAAAGCTTACCCCTTTGCCCGGTATGGTGTGGGCGATGATCACAGTTGGTTTGTTAAAAATCGCTCTAGCCTCACGGACCGCATCTACAAAGGTTCTGATATTATTGCCGTCGGCTTCTATCACGTACCAGCCAAAGGCTTCGTATCTTTCACGCAGAGGCTCAAGTGGCATGATGTCCTCGGTAAAGCCATCAATCTGGATATTATTTCTGTCTATAATGACCGTCAGATTATTGATTTTATTTTTTCCGGCAAACATAATCGCTTCCCAGGTATTTCCTTCCTGGTGTTCGCCATCTGAGGTGATGCAGTAGATATAATGATCCTTTTTATCAAGTTTTGCCGCTAGAGCATAGCCGATAGCTTGAGAAAGTCCTTCTCCAAGTGGGCCAGAAGTCGTTTCCACTCCGTCAAGAGCTGTTCTATGAGGATGTCCTTGTAATCGAGAATTGATTTTTCGAAGAGTTTTCAGTTCTTCTATTGGGAAATACCCGGCCATCGCCATGACTACATATCGGATGGGGCAGATGTGTCCATTGGATAAGATTAGCCGGTCCCTATCTGGTTTGTGCGGGTCTTTTGGATCATGATTTAAGATGTGAAAATAGAGGGCCACAAAAATGTCCGCCATCCCGAGCGGTCCAGCGCTATGGCCGGATTTGGCTTCCAGAAGCATCTCGATCAACAGCTGTCTGGCCTCGACAGACTTCTCTTGAAGGTCAAATAGTTTGTCTTCCGTCAGGTCTACATCTAGGTTGTCTACGATCATATTTTTAGTACTATTATTAAGTCGGTTACGTTACTTCCCAGTTTTCCGGTCAGTATGCCGTCGCTGGTTTTTTCAAAAAAAGCAGAGCTATTGTCTTCTTTCAAAAAATCTTGAGGATCTAATTTTAATTTTTGTGCCGTTTGCCAAGTATGCGAGTCTCCCAAGGCACCACCATATTGATAAAAATCAACGCCGTCGGAGTCAAACGCTAATATTAGTGTATCATCCGGCAGTGGCAGTGACGCCAGCACCAAGGATTGGTTTCTACCACCTTTACCTTTGCCGACCACCTTGATAGTCGTCTCGCCACCGGCCAGCAGAATTTTTCCTGGTGGAGTCAGCTCGACGAGTTTTTTTCCTATCTTTTTGGCATCTCCCTGAAGTCTATCGGTCAAGATAAAACTTTTGAAACCTAGATCTTTTGTCTCTTTTTGCATGGCCTCCAGAGCAGTCATATTACTCAGCATCAAAATACTGGTCACGTTCTCAAAGTATTTTGTCTCCTTGGGTAGTTCCAACAAGGCTTCCGATGGTACTATCTCCTCTCCTATTTCGTATTTGTCCAAAATAGTTTTTGCCCTTTTTACGGTCGAGCTGTCCCTTTCGGTCGGCCCTGAGGCTATTACCGAAGGATCATTTCCCGGCACATCAGAGAATAGCAAATTTACTACCTTGGCAGGAAAAAGATGTTTAGCCAGTCCGCCCCCTTTCACTTTGGATAAGTGTTTCCGAACTATATTGATTTCTGAAATGTTGGCTCCGGAGTTTATTAACTTCTGAAATACTAGACTCAGCTCTTTTAAGTTTAGGGATGAGGGAGCTTCAAAAAGAGCCGATCCACCCCCACAAATAATGATCAAGACTAAGTCTTTGTCGGTTAGCTGGCTTGTCTCCTCCCAGACTTTATTCGTAAAATCAAGATTTTCCTTGGAGGGTAAGGGGTGAGTCCCCAGCGTGTACTCTATTTTTTTAGATTTCCCGATCACAGTATCAATTACCCATCCTTTTGTAAGGAACTTACCCAGACTCTTTTCCACTCCAAGTGACATTCGGGCCGATCCTTTTCCAAAGCCGATTAAAAATACTCGCTCATACTTGGAAAGTCGGAGCTTCTTGTTCTTGATGATTAGAGTGTCTCCCTCCCCCTTCAAGGCTTCCGCTAGGACACGCTCCGGCTGAATAGCCATTAGGCCGGCCTCCAAAATTTTAAGAGCCACCTTCCTCTTTTCAGTTGAAGCGATTGAAGTGAAGTTTTTAAAGATGTTCATTTTCCAAAAAATAAAACATAAATCAGCTGGGTCAGTGGGTCGGTGTCCGGTCCAAAAGCGATTATTCCCCCCAACGCTCCGGTGATGGTTATTAGCAAGAAGCCAATTGCCGCCATAATAATCTTCATTCTTGGTCGAAAAATATTTGTATTCAATACGGAAATTTTCAGCCAACAGTCAATGCTTTTTACCTTTGAGTAAAAATCTTTCTCAACCCAAGTGATGAGGTATGAGAGAGTTATTAGAGAGAACACTATTATCGTCAATAGGACAAATCGAAAGTGGACTTCGACCAATGATTCGGGAAACAGTCCTGCAATTATTTTACCGGATAAAAAGGTGGGAATCGCCATAATCGTCCCTATAGTTACCATCACTCCCTTAATATAAAACCAGTAGCTCAGACCGGTTACTTTTTTGGCTCTAATAAACTCCGCAAGGCAATACATAGTCCAAAAAGCGATTGGAAAATGTACAAACAATGGGTGATAGTTCACAATTTAGTTTACCACCACCTGCAGTTTAATTTTTTGATATCCCCTCGTAAAATACGACCCGTTCTGGGACTCCCGTAGGTCAAAGCCAAAGGCCCTTCGGCTGACCGCGATTATTGGTGGTGCTTGAATTCGTTTAAAAATACTTAGCTTGTAAAGTTTCCACTTATTTTCCAAGTCTGCCACAAAGTTCTCTTTGGAAGTAAAGTATTTTTTTACCAGTCCAGGTTCAATCTTGAGCTCCTCTTCAAGCTTTTCCTCAAGGTATAGCCCCAAAAGATACTCAGGGTCCCGCCGAAACTCTACGAAAGCGCGGAATAGTTTATCGTGATAAGGGTAAAGTATGGGATCTCCCTTGCCCTTGGTCACATCCTGTTCGGCACTCAGTTCTGCCGAGGGCACTACTTCCAATATCTCTGCCGGGATTACCTCTTTGCCTGCCAGTTTATTTATATATCTCGCCAGCTGGTAGACTTCTCCTTTATAAATATCGGCAATCGGAGCTACTGCTCCACCTACGTCACCGTAGAGGGTGGCATAGCCGATTGTCGTTTCCGATTTGTTTCCGTTGTTCGTAAATACGGCCCCGAGACATCCCGCTATCCCTGCCAGTACTCGACTACCCCTATCTCTGGCCTGAATGTTTTGTCTGGCGAGGTCATCAATCACCAGGCTCGTTTCTTGCCGGTCACCATTCATTCGTGTAAATCGGACCTTCGTCATTTCGGCCACCGTGAGGTCCACGGAGTTTTGTATTGGGATAATGGCGTAGTTAATTCCTAAGTTTCCAGCCAGTACGGCGGCGGCATTTTTGGTTAGGTCGGAGTTATATTTAGAAGGCATATTTATGCCAAAGATATTTTCTGGACCAATAGCCTCGGTCAGTAAGCTGGCTACGACGGCCGAATCGACACCACCACTCAGTCCAATCACCGCCTTTTTCTTCCCTAGGCCTTCAAAAAACTTTCTTAAACCATAAACCAATCCGGTATGGAGCTCAGCCACATCTCTCTCATCCGACAAATTACTCCAGTCGTCATTGCGAGACCCGCCCTGGCGGGGCGTGGCAATCTCACTCCATCCCACATCCACCGTTTCCTCCTTATAGTCTCTCGCTTGCTTCACCAAATCTCCATTATTGTTATAAATCGTTGAGTTCCCGTCAAACAGAAAAATATTTTTGCCGTTATTTTGCACCCCCACGTTATTACAGTACAAAAACGGCACCGGATTTTTCTCCAGTAGAGACTTTACTACCCGGTGTCTTTTGTTATTCTTTCTCCAAGTCCAGGGAGAGCAGGAGAGATTTACGATTAATTCCGCTCCATTTTCCACCAAGATTTTTGTCGGACTCACCGCATAGTCATCACTCCACATGTCTTCACAAAGGATTGCTCCGATTTTTACCCTCTCTCCGTTGAGCTCCAACTCAAATGGTCTTAGTAGGCTCTCAAGATTTTTTCCCGTCTCACAGGCCAGTTTCTGCAGTGAATAAAAGTGTCTCTCATCATCAAACTCTCTATACTTTGGCATCAGTGTTTTAAAGGTGTGACCTTCAAATACGCCGTTTCCTACCCATTTTCCGTCTTGTGCCACAAAAACGGCATTGTATTTTCTTATTCGTCCGTCCTCACCCTTTTTACCCTTATCTAAAAACACATTTCCCCAGATGACACAGATACCTCTACTTGCTCGAAGGACATCTTGGTTGTACTCCATCAGGTCGGCGACAAAGCTGTCATTCTCCCATTCATCCCCCAAGAGATAGCCGGAAACTACCATCTCGGAGAACAGGATCACGTCGATCTTTCGCTTCTTTGCTTCTTCTATTTCCCTAATTATCTTGCTCACATTGATGTCCGGTCTACCTGGAGTGATCTCCAGCTGTGCCACAGCAAACTTTATCCCGTCATTGCGAGGAATACAGCCGAGTTTACCCGCCTGGGCGGGCGGCAATCCAAGTTCACCCTTCATTTTATTAAATTCCTGATAATATTTTCTAGCCAGAGGGATCACTTTTGGGTGGAGCAGTTTTTCCAGTAGCTTCAGATCATTCCTACCCAATGCTTCTCGAACTTCAGTCGCCGAAAAAGTCCGACCGCTAGATCTATCAACCGCTATCCTTGTTTCAAATCGTTCACCTAAGATCTTCAGATCAGCTTCACTACCACCGTAGAAAACAAAGTTCGTATTTAGTCTCTCTTGAATTTTTGCTATCCCGTCCAGCCATTGGCCATTGGTCTCACCGTCAAAGTAAATCAGTCCGGGGTTAATGTCGGGCAGTGGCATAACTCGGATACCTGGGAAGACCGATCTAATGATCTTTTTTCTTTGCTCAAAAGAAAAAGGAGTGCGAGAGTTTCGAGAGTTGGAGGATCCGATTATTATTAGACAATTCTCAACTTCGTTCTCTTCGATCATTTTTCTTACCATAGCCTCATGCCCCCGGTGGAAAGGGGAAAATCGTCCCAATAGTACAGCGGTGTTTTTCATTAATATCTCTCAGAGATAGTGTACAGTATACTCTAAGTCCTGGAGTGTGTCAAGGCTTGGCAAATATGTGTGTATACATCATCTGCTTCAGTTGTGGCATTTATGGGGAGGAGATCCCAGTCGGGCTGTTTCAGTATTTCCTCCAGACGCTCTCCAAGGCGCAGATTGAATTTTGAGAGTCTGCTGGCCACTTTCTCTTCCGTATCGTCATCTCTATTTCTAGCGTTTACTCCACTCACTAGCCTCTCGAAGGTAGTTTCAGTCGGTATCTGGAGATAAATTACCGTCATGGGCAGGTTCAAGTCGGCTTCGTCCATCATAGACTGGAAAGCCATGGTTTCTTCCAGAGTTCTGAGTCCTCCATCCAATATTAGTCCGTCGGCGACATCCTCTTTTCCAAATCGATTAACCAATATTTTTAAAAGAGTCTCTCCACTCAGATACGCCCCAGCTGCGAACATTGCCCGGCATTCATCTCCTAGCTCTCCAGCGTCATTTTCGGCCAGGTCCCGAAGAGTGTCTCCAGTGGTGACATAGGGCATACCTGACTCTTCCGCCAGCTTTAGAGCTTGGGTTGTTTTTCCGGATCCTTCCGGTCCAATAAAAGTTATTATTCTTTTTCCTAATCTCAATTTTTCTTTACCTTCCGTCATTTCGGTCATAGAAAAATCCTATAATCCCATCAGTTAAATTACAACCCCATCTTCGTCATTGCGAGGAGGTACTCCGACGTGGCAATCCAGGTTTCTCTGCACAATCAACTTTTCCTTCTTCTCCTTCGTCCACGTCCGAAGCTCCCTCTCTCTTCTCATAGCCTCACCTCTAGTCGGTTGTTCTTCGGAATACACAAGGTCAGCACTTTCAAAGCATCGGACATACCTGGC
>CAZUFH010000006.1:0-13348 GCA_964618885.1 uncultured Pseudomonadales bacterium | reverse complement strand
TTCAACACTTTGACGACAGAGGAAAAGGAGGTCATCGAAAACAAAGCCACCGAGATTCCTTTTACAGGTGAGTATGACAATTTCTATCTCCCAGGCACCTTTATCTGCCGCCGCTGCAACACCCCTCTCTTTTCTTCCAAGGCGAAGTTCGATGCCGGCTGTGGTTGGCCCGCCTTCGACGACAATTTCCCCGGCTCAATTACGAGAGTCCCAGGGTTTCTCTCGACAGAAATTACATGTGCTCATTGTGGAGGTCACTTGGGTCACGTCTTCGAAGGTGAAAAATTTACCGAAAAAGACACGCGACACTGTGTCAATTCTCTATCTATTCGCTTTATCAAGGAGGGTGAGCCCCTGCCTAAAGTAAAAAATGACTAAAGAAACTGCCACTCTTGCGGGAGGTTGCTTCTGGTGCACCGAAGCTCTCTTTAAACGTCTAAAGGGTGTTATCTGGGTCGTTCCCGGTTACGCTGGGGGAACAGAGGAGAATCCCTCTTACGAAGAAGTCAGTACCGGTAATACCGGCCACGCTGAGGCTATCCAAATCGAGTTCAATCCGGACCAGATTCCCTTTGAAAAGATACTGGATATCTTTTGGCATACCCATAATCCCACCACCCTAAATCAGCAAGGAAGTGATTTTGGTTCTCAGTATCGTTCGGTCATTTTTTATCACGACGAAAAACAAAAAGAGGTCGCTCAGAAATCCAAAAAGGATTTAGAGATGGAAAAATTGTACCCGGACCCCATCGTTACCGAGATTATTCCCTTTTCTAGTTTCTATCTGGCCGAAGACTATCACCAAAATTACTACGATCGCAACAGAGATAAGTCATACTGTACTTTTGTCATCGATCCCAAGATCCACAAGCTACTGGCAGAATACAAAAAAGACGTCAAGGAGGAATATCAAAACTGATCCTCATCTCTATCAGAACATCTTCAGAATCACTTCAGAAAAGAAGGAGTCCACAATCAATTTTTTCTTCTCCCGACTCAGACGTTGGGGAATCTCCGGTAGAAGGTACTCTTTCGATATTTTTCTATTCAAGATCCAGTCTGAAATTACGCCATCATCTTTATCCTTTTCTAAGTGTACAGACTTATTGTATCCCTCCACAAATTCATAGCCAAGAGCCAGGTCTAGCGGATCATCTATTCCGTTGAAGAGTCCAATACCATTATTTTTTAGCCACTGATTGTGTTTCAAGACCAGCTCATTTTTTTCTTTGCTATAGCCCCAATCATAAATATAGTACTCCGAAAATTCCCAGTCTTCGTGAAACGAGACAAAAAGGTCAAACTTCTGATTCTTAATAATCTCGATATTGGCCAGTACTTCCGGATCCTTGGAGTCGGAAAAGAAGCCTCTGTTCATATCTGTCCCGGATTCATTTACTCTCGTTTTCCTTTCTACCGCCGAGGGCGACACTACAGGGACAAAAATAAAGGGAGGTAACTCTTTTTCGTACTTCAAAATTGCTTCCATGACAAAATCAGTCACTTCATATTCGTCTCCATGAGTCCCGGAATGAATCAGCAGCTTTGGATTTTCCTCGGATACAAAGTAGAAAAATTTGGGATTTCCCGTCTCTATCTTTCGCATGACTCTATCTTACCAGCCTCCAAGTTTTATCGGCAATTTTCTCCTCGACCATTCTCATCACGGAACACAGTTCGGCCATAGTTTTGTTTTTCCCTTGGAAATAGCATAAGCGGCGGTTTGTACTGCATCTTTGGCTTCAAATCGTAGAGTTGGATTGGTGTCTTCTCCAATTTCTTTACGAATATTCTTCCAAGTTCCTGAGTCAAATTGGAATAGTCCGACATACGGACCATTAGTCACGTTGCTTCGAAATCCGGACTCGCAGATTGCCACATATCTCAATACGTTAGGATCAATTCCAAATTGAGACGAAAATCGGTCGATATATTCGTTAACATCCTTGGAATTTGCCGGAGACGGTGTCGTGGTCAGGGTAGGAGTCGGCAATGTTTTTAGTGTCGCCGGGCTCGTCGCCGAAGTGGAAGTAATAGCCAAGACTGCAGTCTCCGAAGCTGTAGTAGCTGCAGTTGGCGTGGCCTTCGGGGGCATGGAGATTGTCGCCACCTCCACGATTGGACTCACCAGGCTCACCACCCTATCTCCACGGCGTTTCATGGAAAAATAGCCAATCATTCCAAAGGTCAAAACCAAGGTGACTCCAAGGAAATACTTCCTTTTTTGCATGCAACCGATTTTAACACCTTAAATAATCAGCTCTTGTTTCAATACTTCACCCTGTAGTTTTTTGTGATATTTTGTCCTGCTGTCGTAGCGTATGAAATCCTCAAGCGTACATTGCTGATATTTTTGTGTGCCACACAAGCTCCGTGCGAACAAGTTCCTAAAAATAACGATCGGGAGACATTTCCATCACTGGGACTAACTCCTCCTCCCGCTCCTTGGTCAACTCCGTTGCTGCTATATATTAGTTCGTAGGCAATCCCCTTGGTGCCAGCGACTCCCTTGAAACTGACATTTAAGTACTGCTTCCACCCGGTAAGTTTTGCCGATATGGAAACAGCGCCACTTTTGGCGGCTGGGGTCACAATTGTCTTTCCCCAAACTCTTTTCTTGGCAGCCTCAACTGGGCTTGTCACAGAAAGCATCAAGAATATTCCTAGTCCCAGAAATAATAAGTATTTAAACTTTTTCATTAAGTCTATAATAACACTTAATATGTTTTCTAAAAAAGTCTTACTTATCATAGCCTCCTTGATATTGCTTGGAGGAACATCCGCCTTTATTATCTCAAAGCAGAAACCAGACGTGGGCAAAAATGTTGAAACTCCTTCCATTTCACCGACTCCCACTCCTGTAGTTTTATTAACCTGGACCGATGAAGCCGGTTTTTCTTTCCAATACCCGGAGGGAACTAGTATAGACAAACATCCGGAAGACACCAAAAACTATGCAAACTTAACGCTTACCCTACCTTCTCGCGACATTGTGACTATCATCATGTCGGACAACACATTTAAAGACTTAGACACTTGGGTCGGCCAGAAAACAGCTTTGGACACCACCTTAGGCGGTCAGCCAGCCAAAAAGATTTTTGAAAACGGTCAAGAAACCATCGCTTGTATTGACAATGGTGTCTTGGTCACAGTCACCGGGAAAGAAATCTCCGGAATTGTAAATTCCTGGACTTTTATCTACCCTACCACTAGCCTTTCGAAAAACACAAACGCTGCACCCGCTCAGGACGAGAATGTTTTGGTTGAGGAGTAATCAGCCTCTTAAATCTTGGTCACGGTTTGGCGGAACCAGAATCACTGATTATTTTTCTCCCTCCGTCCTTTTTCACCATGCCGGTCATTGGAAATGTCACGCAAAAAGTACTTCCCTTACCTTCTTCGGATTCAAACCTGATACTTCCACCGGAGTTACTGACTATTTCATGAATAATATAAAGCCCTAGGCCGGACCCGCTGGGGTCAATATTCTTTACATTGTCGGAGCGGAACAATTTTCCAAAAATTTTATCTTGGTCTTTTTGCGGTATGCCTACGCCGGTATCAGACACCATTATGTTCAAGAAGTCGTTTTCTTTTTTGACTGCAATTGTTACTTCTCCACCATCGGGGGTGTATTTTACCGCATTCGTTAGTAGGTTCTGAAATACTATCTCGAGAAGGTTGGGATCTCCTAAAAAGGAGCTGGCTCTGGGGTCGTATTCCTGATTAACGGTTAGGTGTTTCTGTTCAATTTGTAGCCGGAGAGTCTCCAAATTTAATTTAGCTATTTCAATGGGGTTAATCACCTCGGGTTCAATTGTAAAAGTTCCCATTTCCAACCGGGACACGTTAAGAAGTGAGTTCACCAAAGCTGACATCCTTTTGCTTGCCATATTAATTTCTTGCGCAAACTGCCCACGTTTTTCCACGGAAGTCAGGTACTTCACCGATTGCAGCAGCTCGGAGTACCAGTTTATTGCCGTTAGTGGAGTCCTCATCTGGTGAGAGGCTAGAGACACAAACTCGGTTTTTGCTTTGTCAATGTCGTGTTCTCTGGTGGCGTCATAAATAGCAAACACACAACCGATGGCTGATCCACCAATGCCGGGAATTGGGGAAGCGGAACCGACGACTGGGGTTTGAAATCCTGTTTTGCTTACTAAGATAGTCTGTTTTTCAAGCTTTATGGTTCTATTTTCGGCGATTACCTTTGAGGCAAATTCTTCGTACTTTGCTCCATCACTTTCTCTGACCAAAGTAACGACTTCGTTATACCGGACTCCGATCGCTTCGCCCGCAGTAACGCCGGTCAACTTTTCTGCCATTTTATTAAACAGGTATATCTTTCCTTCTTTACCACAAACGATCACCGCTTCAGCTACCGACGCCAGTATTGCATCACTAAACGACTTTCCTGAAGCTAGCTTATACTCAATATTTTTTAAATTCGTAATATCATGACCATATATTCTTAGTCGATCTGGGCTGATGAATTTTATATCCTGTAAGTACCATCGACTATTAATCTGTACTTCTCTCCTCTCCACTTTTTTATCGGTACCATTAAGTTCTTTAAAGTATTTTTCAGACTCGTTCACATAAGGGTGGCTCATTTTCAGATCACCAATATCGGGAAAAAGCGATATGGCAACCGGGTTCGCATAAGTAATCCCGGCACCTTTTTCCATTTCCAATATCGGGCTCGGGTCTTGTTCCGGAAAAGAAGCCAGCCATTTTACTTTTGCTTCTGCTCTAATTCTATCGGTAATATCTCTGATATTGCACTGAATGACGGTATCCTCCCCTACTTGATATGCATTGGCTACAAACTCTACGTGGATTGGTTTCTTGTCTTTAGTTTCCAGTGGCAGGTTTTCAAAACGCACATATCCCTTCTCCTGCAAAGTGGCAAAGTTCTCTTTTTGTTCATCTTCGTTCTTAAATAGTCCTACCTCCCAGAGATGTTTCGTGAGGAGTTCTTCTTTAGTGTATCCCAGCATGTCTATCAGGAACTTGTTTACGTCCGTAATCAGTCCTGTCTTAAAATCGAGTATCAGTATTCCGTCTTGAGCGGTTTCAAAAAGACGTCGGTAGCGGAGCTCTGAGATATCAGTAATCTCATCTGCTTTAATTCGATCCGAAATGTCATTTTTCAGGCTGGCATAACCAATCAAAACCTGCTGTTCGTTGATGATAGGGGAGATGATGATTTCGGCGGAATAAAGTTCTCCATTTTTTCTCCGGTTTTTTACTATTCCACTAAACGGTTTCTTCTTGTCTTTAATCACATGCCACATTTGCCGATAATATGACTCACCCATCTGACCACCCCAAATACTTGGGTTCTTACCCAGCAGTTCTTCTTTGGAATATCCGGTATTTTTTTCCGCCGCTTTATTAACGTAGATTATTTTTGCCTCACTATTCGTCAGAACAATTTGACTGCTGGCATTATCCGCTGCCAGCTGAAAACTATGAGAGCTTGGCTCCTCAAGCTTTATTGCCGGTTTCTTTTGAAATAAATCACTGAACATAGATATTCGGTATTGAAGTATTCACCTAAAGTTTAGCACCTCTGATTGTATCAGTGTAAGATATCCTACACTTACTTGATTATTCTTACAATAATGATAGAGTTAAATTAGTATTATTTAATACAATATAAAATGAGACTGAATCGAGTAGGCATCATACTAATCTTTGTGCCGATATTGGCTTCTCTACTTTACCCTTCTCAAGCTCTTGCTTATTCAAATCCAGCAGCAGTTTCTCTTTTGACTGTTTCAAACTTCGCCGCCCTTGCTAAAACTCTTATTTCAAATCCGGTCGCCGGAACCGTCTTAAATAATGGTGATCTGGGAATAGATAGCCCTGGTACATGTACCGGCTTTCCTAGTCCTTGTACTGGTGTCGCCTCCAACGGCACCATAAACAATGGAACTATCCAATACCAGAACGCTGTTGCTCTTCAGGGTCAGACGGACGCCACTGCTGTGGTCACTAATCTCAACGGGCGTACAGCGGACCAGACCATCGCCGGCGGCGTCCTCGATGGCTTGACTCTTAATGCAGGTGTTTACGACGTCCCCGCGACTGCTACGAACTTGACAGGGGACCTTACTCTAAGCGGTGACGCCAACTCTATTTTTATCTTTAGGGCATCATCGGACCTCATAACTGCTAGTACCGCTAGAGTACTCCTGACTGGCGGTGCTCAGGCTTGTAATGTCTACTGGACTGTTGTCTCTTCAGCCACCTTCGATGGAGCCACGCAATTTGTTGGGTCAGTCTTTGCCGGGGCTTCAATCGATTTCACCGCCGGTGGCGCCACTTTAAACGGTCGAGCTATAGCTCAGACAGCCGCCATTACCTTTAGGAACACTACTGTCAACAATTCTTCCTGTGCGGCAGTCACTACTACCACCACCACTAGCTCCGGTACGGGGGAGACCACTCGAGCCGATCAAGCCACAGCTCCTCAGTATGTTTGTCCCTCTATCACTCCGGGAGTTACAGCCCCTTTAGTTATCAGCTCTTCGCGGATCGATTCCGATAGTATTTCCCTCACTTGGGGGCCGTATTCCGGAACCGATCGGTTCAACGTACGTTATGGTTTTACCAATGGAGAATGGCTCTACAACGTTGACGTAACGGGGTTTTCCACAACGCTCAACTCACTTCCGGCAAATCAGCCAATTTGGGTCCAGATAGCTGCCAGAAATGAATGTCAGATCGGTGAATACGGAGAAGCAAGTTTCATCGGAGGAACCAGCGCCTCAGGCTCAACCTTTACAGGAATACCTCGCCTGCCCAACACGGGATATGAGCCTAGAGCCAGCAACCTAATCTGGTTCCTCATTGCCGGTTTTTTCTCTGGTGCATCAGCCATTTTCGTGTTCATCCACAGAAAGCGTTAACCACCTCGATATGTCCAAAGAGATCAGAAAGCCATTGGTAGTGATTGCTTTCTTGTCACTTGCCGCCTCCCTTCTCACGGTTTTATTTCCAAGTTCCCAAGAAAGCAATCACCCAGTGGGCCAAGTGGCCGGGATTTCCACGGCCGCACTTCCCGTACGGTTAATTATCCCTTCGATAAATGTAGATACCACCATTCAATATGTGGGAATCAATCCCGAAGGAGAGATGGCCACTCCCAGTAGTGCCTTTGAAGTCGGTTGGTTCAAGTTTGGCACTATCCCTGGAGAAATAGGTAATGCCGTCATCGCAGGACATTTTGATGATGAAGAAGGGAAACCAGGGGTGTTTGCTAATCTTTCAAAGCTGAATAAAGAAGACACTCTATATATCGAAAATACTCAAGGTGGACAAATCAAATTTTCAGTTAGAGAAATCCGCGTTTCTGAACCGGGTTATGTTAGGGAAGTCTTTGTGAGTAGCGACAGCGCCCACCTAAATCTCGTGACCTGTGGGGGAGTGTGGAGCGATAGCGATAAGAGCTACAGCAAGAGATTAATAGTTTTTGCGGATAGAGAACCGGCATATGAAAATAAAAAATACAAAATCACTAATTAAATCGTTCTTTATCGTCGGGCTTTTTGCGGGAGCGGTACTACTAACTTCGTATCAATTTTTTTTACCAGCAGTTAGATCGGCGAGCTTTAATAGGACTTCAAACGGTAACCAGTTTGGCTGGAAAATTCCCACTCTCAAATATTTACCCTCCGGTCAAGTAATCGATACTGCAGCTTATTCTCAACTTCGCGAACCTAGTCCCACCCCCAGTGGCTTACCAGTTCGTCTCGTCATTCCATCCATCGGCGTCAATACCGCCATCGAAGATGCCTATATCACTTCCGACGGCCGTATGGATGTTCCTGCCGGATCGGTAAATGTTGCCTGGTATGCGCTTGGTTTCCGGCCAGGTCAGAATGGAAGCGCTGTTATCGGTGGACATTTTGGAATTGATAATGGGGTTCCTAAAGTTTTTTACGATCTAAACAAGCTCGCAGTAGGAGATAAGGCGTATATCATCGATGATAAAAATCAAACCTTAGCCTTCCAGGTGCGTTCGATTAAACTTTTTGGTAGAAACGACGATTCTACTCCGGTGTTTGTCTCCAAAGATGGCCTGGCTCATTTGAACCTGATTACCTGCGAGGGAGTTTGGAATAAAGTAGATGACAGTTATCCCGATCGAAGAGTTGTTTTTACCGACGCCATTCCCTCGGAGGCAATTCCTGAAGTCACACGCAAGATAACTCCGCGACTTACTGCCATACTTAGTCCTACCCCCTCGCCGGCCGCCGTAGTTACATATACTGCTTCAGTTTCCTCACCTACGGCAACACCTCCATCAATGGTCATCCAAAACATATTCTCCAATTTTAGAGATTGGATTATTTACATTACCGGTTTTTAACATGCTTACCAAATTATTTTCCCTCATCTCACTCCTCACCATAATTGTTTTTATTAGAACAGGTACTGTATATGTATACGCAGCCACTACTCCGAGTCTTGGTACAGCCGCCACCTTTGGTATCCTGGCGAGCACCTATACCAACACAGTCTCTGGCACGACTATCACCGGTGATCTTGGGTACACCACCGGTCCAGCGGTCGCCCCAACTGTTTCCGGTACTACTTATGTCGCACCGAACGCAACTTATACGAGCGCCGGTACAGATCAAGGTACTGCCAAAACCAGTCTAGATGGACAAGCTTGTACCCACACTTTCCCCGCCGGAGCGGTTGACCTTGCCACAGATACTTCTCACGGAACTTTGGGTATTTACGCCCCCGGTGTTTACTGCACCGCTGCCGCCAGTGCAGCTTCAATCGGTGCCGGCGGAATTACTCTCTCGGGTAGCGGAACATATATCTTCAGGATTACCGGTGCACTCACAACGGTAGCAAGCTCAGTCGTAAGTTTAGATAACGGCGCATCCTCTTGTGATGTCTTTTGGACCCCGGTCGGTGCCACTACTCTAGGTGCCAACTCTACCTTCAAAGGCACAGACATCGATGACGCTGGCATCACCATAGGTAGTACGGTCAGCTGGACAGGCAGAGCTCTGGCTTTCGGTGGCACAGTTACCACAGATACCGATACCATAACTACAACTTGTTCAGTTGCCCCCACTCCTACACCAACCCCTACTCCCACACCCACTCCCACCCCTACACCAACTCCTACTCCCACACCCACGCCGACCGCTACATCGACTTCTACATCCACGTCCTCCACTTCGACCGCTACCTCTTCGACATCTTCTTCTGATCCTCCCAGCACTCCCTGTCCTCCTCTAAAAAGTGGCGTCGTCACGCCGGAAATAGTCGATTCCAGAAGGGTCGGTCCCAACAGTATTTTCCTTAGCTGGGGTCCGGACTCAGGTGTTAACACCTTCAATCTTCGCTATGGTTTCTCAAATGAAAGCTGGCCATACAACACAGACGTGAGTGGCTTTTCGACGACAATCAACAACCTACCGGCCAATCAAGCGACCTACTTCCAGGCGGCAGCCAGAAACGATTGTCAGATCGGGTCATACGGATCAGCTGTCTTAATCGGTGGGTCGACTGTTTCAGGTCCACCTGGTTTCCCAAACACAGGAGGATTCATTTCTTCTCGGTCCGGGGTTCTTCGTTTTCCTGATACCGGCTTCGCCCCTCGAAACAAGAGTATCTATTTGTCTATTTTTGGAAGCCTCCTAATCCTTCCCCTGATTGTTCTGATGGTAAAACTCAGGTCCCTCAAATGAAATCAAAAATTTCTCAATTATTTTACTTTTTCATAGCTTTTGCCCCAGTTCTCCTCTTATCCTTTGGTTTGATTGGAGGACATGTCTTCATAAATTCGAAGACATCACCGGTCAATTTGACAAGCGACATCTTAGGGGTAAGTGCTCTTGAGAAGTTTGTCGGTATTCCGGTCCGTTTAAAAATTCCTGCTATAAATGTAAACGCCTCAATCCAAAGAGTAGGGCTTGACCAGGATGGAGAGATGGGGGTTCCGGAAAATCCCAAAGATGTTGGCTGGTTAGATCTGGAGACTCTTTCCGGAAGTGTCGGGAGCGCTGTTATTTCCGGCCATCTCAACCAAGAAAATGGCGAGCCTGGAGTTTTTGCCAACCTAAACAAGCTACAAGTCGGTGAAACTATATTTTTGGAAAAAGCAAATAGTAACCTAGATGCATATAGAATTAGTAAAATCCGAACTTATGACTCCGGTCATGCTGAGGAGGTGTTTGGTATTGGTGGTGGAGAGAGACTTAGTTTTGTTACCTGCGACGGAGTCTGGAACAAAAATATCAAAAGCTACAGCAAAAGACTAGTGGTGACCGCGCTTCCCGTTCCTTAGTTAGTTTGGTTGATGTTTACATCAATCTTACTGGGGATGTTTATCGTCGGGGTTTGAGTCTGCATGTTCCGCAGAGCCGGCAGTCCATATACCCATAACAAATATCCCAGGACCAGTAAAATCACCAATCCGACAATCATTCCCATTCCTCCTCCCGAATCACTCGAAGGATTATTAATAATCGTAGTTGTTTTTTCGCTACTTTTCTTCGCCATATTTTTTCTAACTTAATAATCGGATCACAAACATAATCAACGCCACTACTAGTATGAGGTGAATCAATTCTCCACCTACCCTCAATGAAAAACCACCCAGCCAAGAGATAACCAGAATCAAAATGATAATATCTAAGATACTCATTGATAGCTCCTTTCAAATATTACCTAATTGTTAATAATCATACAAATACAGTATATCAAAAATTTCATGATGTTTGCTATTTCCAAGATTTTCGCCAATTCCTGTCAATCCTGGTCCGGTGTATCTTTTTAAGCTTACTTTCTTCTTTTTGCCACTTTAAAAATGACTTACGGCAATGGACATTCTCTGTACATAAGGCCAGCCACTTGGTTTGTGACCATTCACCAGCCGTTCTGCACTTAGTAAATTTGAAAACTACCAAATCTCGAAATTTACTCAAGCTCTCATTAGGGATTAGTGGTTGAGATCTCCTAATGATTTGTAGAAGACATAACTCCACACTGGGGATAGGTGTAAAATCTGTTCTATTGAAAATGTGACTGATTTTAAATTCAAACCAAGGAAAAAACAATATGGAAAGCATACTATTCTTTCTCTTATTAATCATGAACTTTCCGGCAGCCTCTTTTTGGACAATTAGGTTACTAGATTCCGGTGGATTATCCGAAAACAGTAGCTTTTTAACGATCTCCCCAGTTATAGAAAATGGAATATTCGAAAAGACCTTATATGGTTCCTTTGGCAGATCAAGATCTAAAAAGTTTCCACAAACAAGTTCCAAGGCTTTATTATTCCTCAGTCGGTAAGACAGGTGGGCAAATAGTTCTTTGTCAATTTCGACTGCAGTCACCCTCTTGGAAACAGATACTAAAGCCTCTGTGATATTGCCACTTCCGGCCCCAATTTCCAAAACTAAATCTTGACACGAAATCCCGGAGGCTCGTATGAGCCTCTTTACAAGCTCTCGATCCCTAAGAAAGTTCTGCGATAGTAGTTTCCGCCGTGTTTTGAACATGGCGGAGGATGATACACATAGTCATAATAGCCTCATTATACCAGAATCCAGCCAAGAATCAACCATTATAGGTCGCTAGTGGCCCTCCGGCAATTGCCGCCCTGCCATGGCGGGGGAACCACTATCGCGGAGGGCAAAATCCCTCCCCCGTCGTCATTGCGAGGTCGCCTAGGCGACCGCGGCAATCTCACTCCACAAATATGTTCGCCATAAGATTACATCCAGTGATTGTGGCGAAGTTTACCCGCCGGTAGGCGGGCTCTCTCAATATATAGCTCGTCAGAACATCGTCATTGCGAGGAATGAAATGACGAAGCAATCTATTAAGATTGCACTTCTTCGCCGGCACAAAAAGGCCACCCCTTTGAGGTGGCGTTAATGGAACCGAAGCAAACTGCATTGGCAAAAGGAAGAGCAGAATCAGTCTGGTTTGCGTTTTGCATATATATTCTCCTTTGGTTTTAGGGATCATCACTCGCGTGATCCCTGAATTATATAACAGGTTCCGCTTTTCTCAAGTAAAATACAGCTTATGCACGTCTCTACACAAATTTTGAATAAAATTATCGAATTAGCCAAAAATCACCGAGTTATTGCCATTGGCGAGATGCATGGTGTCAAAGAGAACCCCGAGATTGTTCTTGATATTTATACCGCTCTAAGCGATAAATACTCGGTTATTCTAGGTTTTGAATACCCCCAATCTCTAATTGATAATCCAGACTCAGCAGATCAAATACTATTTCAAGACGGTAGGTTTTCGTCGTTTCACAAAGATTTGTTAGGAAAATTAATACTATACGATGTCAAGATATTTGGATTTGACTTAACCAATAGCCAGCTTGAAACACAAAAAACAGAAGCTATAGACTGGAGAGATAAAATCATGGCCGAAAATATCAACAAACAAATAGATAAGCTAAATCCAGAAGAAAAAATTCTTCTGGTTACAGGTGATATGCATTACCAGACTAAAACCCAGTCGATTATGCATCCGGATAGAAATGGTGTAATGAAACCATTTGAATATTTACCAATGGGAGTTGGGCTAATAACCAATTCTATTTTAGCGATACACCTTCGCTATTTATCTGGTCAGTTCTACAACTTCAAACTCAGACAAATGCCAAAGATAGATGCCGACAAAAACAGATCGTTCAGGGATTCAGATGATTTGCTAGAAGTGGATATAAAAGATGCTCATTCAACAAAATAAAAATGATCGCAAACTTACTTCCCGTCAAACCCTTTCAAGAAACTCTTCACGGTAGCTTCTGCGGCCCCGCTGTCATTAAGATGGTTCTAGATTTCTATGGTATTGAGAAAACTGAGGCTGAAGTGGCTATTCTATCCAATAAGGACGATGATCTGGGTATTGGCGACGAGGATATCAAAAGAACTCTGGAAGGTGAAGGACTCAAGGTTGAGATAAAAAACTTTGCTTCATTTGATGATATTCAAACTGCTTTGGATAAAAGAGCTCCTGTAATAGTAAATTGGATGTCTAGAGGTAGAGCTGACTACGACGAAGACGACCTAGCAGACGGACATTACTCAGTTGTCGTTGGGTTAGACGAAGAAAATGTATATCTCGAAGATCCAGAAGTAGGTAGACTAAGGAAACTTCTTAAGGAAGATTTCATTCGAGTTTGGTTCGATTTCACTACCGATCATGTAGAAAAGTGGGAAGATATGGTGATCAGACAGATGATTGCGGTTTACAAATAAGCCCATCTCTGCCTTTTGAATTCCGGTAGGCGGGCGACATATTCGTCTGATGCCGGAAATTCTCAATCTGTTGTCTGTTATAA
>CAZUFH010000005.1:0-22545 GCA_964618885.1 uncultured Pseudomonadales bacterium | reverse complement strand
AAGTTGAGGGCACTTGTAAGGAGGATGTCCGTGGTTCGAGTCCACGCGGGGGAGCAGTGATAGATTTTGGGTATACATAGACCCTAATTGTGCCGATGTATAGCCCTCTTTTTCAGGTTCGAACATTGGTGAAATTTCCCTAACCTCATCCTTTGCCATTTTGATGAATTGTAATGGCTTTTGAAGGTCTACTCGAACGATTTTGTCTTGTAGAATAAGGTTCGAACCGATTCCTAAAAGTATTTGTTTTTTGGTTTCAATATCACCTTTTTCAAACCAGTGTTTGGCATAACAGGCGAAATTAAATGTTTTTTCGGTTAACTCAATCCATTGATTAATTCGACTGTCAGCACTTTCTAATTTTTCGAACAGGCTAGTCTTTTCCTTTATTAAGGCGTTTTTCTGTTCCTTAAACTCATCGTCTGTTAACATTTCTTGGTCTGAATTTTGAGGGGATATTTTTAGCTTGACTAAATTATCGATTCGTTTAACGCAGTCGTCGTAAGCTGATTGCTGGGATTTAATGATTGCATTCCTGTCTTCCGTTTCTATATCTGACATTTCATTCAAGTGCTTAATAGCCCAATTTTTAAAATCTTCTGAAATTTGAATTTCTGATAACAGGGTGTCGAATTGTTTTTCGAACTCTTTAACCTCTACGCCTTTTTGGCTACACTCTTTAACCTTGCGCTTGGTGCAATGGTAATAGATGTAATGAAGCCTAGTAGGTGACTCCATATCCGTTATTAAGGTTTGACAACGGGGGCAAGCTGTTTTATCCGAGGATGCAAACTTATACTTGCAAGCAGAACAAATTATTTGATGTTTTTCTTCGGCGGTAATCATTGAGCCACATTCTCCACATCGAAGTAAGCCAGTATATGTAAAAGTGTGGGTTTTTGGTCTTGGTCTGCCCTTGATACCTAAATAGACTTGCACTCTGTCAAATTCTTCTTTGGTAACCATTTTTTCGTGTTTGCCTTTATACCAATTTCCACTATTTTCAGGAAACTCAAATGGGCCATAATAAAATGGGTCACAAAGAGTCTTGTATATTTGACTTCTTGTCATGGGTTTACCACCGATTTTTTTGTGCTGAGGTGTTCTGTAGCCCCACTCGTCATTAAGTTTTCTAAGAACTTGCATGGGGTTATAAGTACCCGTCAACATTAAGTCCCATGCCTTACGAATCAGGGGAAACCTTTCTGGGTCTGGGAAGAGCCTTTTATTGCCTTTATCAGCCGCTTTGTCATTCATATATCCTGCTTTTGCACCGTTGGGTAGCCAGCCTTGTTCTGCTTTTGTTTTAAGCCCGCGCCTTACGCTCTTGGAAAGGTCGTCAACAAACTTTTGTGCCATACCAAATTCGATATACATTAAAATGCTATTTTCGTTTTGTTGGTTAAATGTTTGTGCTGGTGTGATGATTTCAATTCCATTTTGCTTAATAGCCCAAATGATAGACCCACCGTCGATAGGGTTGCGAGCAAGTCTATCGAGTTTCCAGCAAATTATTCCTTTAGCTTCTCCATTTAGTATTCTTTGCACCATCTCAGTAAACTTTGGTCTTCCTGGCGACTTTGCGGATTGCGACTCTTTATAAGGTGGATTAATTATCTCGACGTTTAGCTTCTTTGCTAGTTCGGCAAGCTCTTTAATCTGCGAGTCTATGGAAAGGACTTGTCGGTCTTCCGTTTCGCTAGATTTTCTGGCGTATACAAAGTATTTGTCTGTTTTCATATTAGGCTTATCGTCTTCTTTTTTCATTATGGTCTTCATGTTAATAAATTTCAAATTAATAATTCTTTTATTCTTCTTTTTAATTAATCTTTCTTATGTATCAAATTGTCATACTGGTTTCTTATTAACGGTTCAGGCTATCAGCCGTTGATAAGTCTTGTCACTGGTTTTTTGTTGAAAGACGGGTCACCAGAACCTCTTACTAAGTCGTTTTGCAGGATAATATATTTGGTAACTGCAAACTTACCCTTGTTATCTTTTTCGACAACCCTTTTAATCCATCCATGTTTTTCTAACAGACTTGTATCTTTTCTAACTGTCCCTACGTTTAAGCCCGTAAGTTCATGTATTGTTTTCAATTTTGGGAATGCAATTTTTGTTTTATGGTTCATAAATGACCTAATAACTACGAAAATACCGAATGCTCTTGGCCCTATGGTCTTCATATAACCACCTCTAGCCATTGCGTAATTAACTGATATCCAGTAATTTTCGTATTCATAACCTTTGTTTGCTTCGGCTCTTTCCATTATTTTGGTTGCGGCCTCGGCAAGATAGTCTTTTATTTGTTTATTTTCCATATTCATATTCATAAATGCGCCAGATGGCGCACTTTTAACTTGAATAAATCAAGTCTTTAAGTGTGCGGATGGCGTCTGTATAAGATTTGATTTTTGAAGTAGCCTGGTTTTTCCAATAGAGGTTCGAAAGCTTCTCGCATTTATTTGTGTCTGAAAATATAAACCAACAAACCTTACCCATTCTTTCGACATCGCGAAGTTCTTGTCCTTCGCTGTAGATATAGGCGGCTAGATATAAGTCTTTAACTCGATAGTTATTTAATTGCATATTCATCTTTCTTAATAGGTCGGTAAATTGCAGAGAAAAGTCTAAGCAAGTTCAAGGCTAGGCGTTCTGCCTCGTTATAAGAAATTGCTTTCTGGTTTTCTTTTTCGTAAATTTGTTGGAACTCTTCTACGGCTTGCTTAGATAATTTCATCTAAGTCTTACTAAGAAAGTACGTTTTAGCGTACGCAATAGGGGAATTTAGCCTGGAAAGGTAAGGGAATTAAACGTAATTAAGACGTAATACTAGTACGGGTTTTGGGATATGCCAAAAACTAGAGCGGTATCTACGTAGCCAATATAAACATGTTTTTCTACTTTACTAATCGTTTTCAATTTTTTTCTAAGATTAGTAACTGCGCGATTAAAGGCTAGCGTGTCATATTTGCCTAGACCATGTTTCTCAATTTCGTTGGTAATTACTATTTTGGGAACAGAACATCTAGACTGTTTGTCTAACTGGTCGTTGTAAAAAGCATCACGCCAATGAGTATAAAGAATCTCTAGAAGCGTCAGAGAGACTTGTTTTTTGACTTCATCGCTGAATGGTAGACGCAATACTTCTGCGTCGGTTTTAATGTTGAAGATGTTGTCCTCAAACCAAGCAAAGAGCTTAGAGTTATCGCTTTTTTTGCGTTTTGCTTGTTCTGCAAACAGTTTTTCGCGATAACTAATTAGGGTCGATTCTTCGACGTCAACATTGATATCGCCTCGGTAGTTATCGATGATACCCAGTTTCATAAATCGGTCGAGGATTTCCATTATTCTTTGTAACCAATCATGTGAGGTTTTAAGAAATATGCCTTTGGGAATATCTTTCAGTGGTATGTCTACAGATTTATTATTCGAGTAGGGTATTTGAGATAGAAGGGCGTCTAGTAGAACTAATTCCTGTGCGATATACAGGTCTGCTAAATAATTTAGTCTAAGATTGTCGTTATTCATATCCATATCATTTGATTAACCCTAATAACTATTTTAAGGTTAATTTGACACAAGTGTATACTTTTCACCCAGGGTGAAGTCAAGAAGTCATTCTAAAAGAAGAATTACAAGGCTAGGTTTTCAAATTTGTCAGAGATTGCACCCTCACCACTATTTACCTCGTTGCCATTGACCTTAACGACGTATTTGAATTTCGTTATGCCATATTCGCCATGTTGGCTAACTGGGCCAGAGTTTATATCGATATAAACAGAGTTGCCTAATCCAGGCTCGATAGCACGACTGGTTGTAAAGGTATCTTTGCCTAGCGGTGAGCTTTGCTTGTCGTTATAGAGGTTTACAGTGACTTCGCCTTCGAAGTTTTTCGTGTCATTGTTTCGGATGTCGAAAAAGTAACGATATTTCTTATCGACCTTCTTAACAATCTGGCTAGTTACTTCGACTTTTAGCTTTTCTACTGGTTTAGGTGTTTCTGTTGGCTTAGTGTCTACTTCCGTCGTGGGTTGGGGCGAGGTGGTCGCTGTAGGGGCTGTAGAAGGGGTAGAGCCGCCAGTAGTCGCACCAATAATCAGGAAGATAACCAAGAGGCTTGTAATTCCGATTTTGATACCTTTTCTCCAAGAACTGAAAACCCACATCCATATTAGCCCTATCGGGAAAAATAAAATCAAACTAGCCGCGATAATAAAGGAATTTCTGTACCAATTCTTCTTCATAATTATCTGACATTGTATCATAAATGAGACTCATCGTCTCTGGATACATCGTCTCTATCCTAGCACACTTATGGTATGTTTAGTCGAAATGATGATGAGATAAAGAAAAAATTTGGTAGACATCTTAGAAAGCTAAGAGAGGACCGCGGTTGGACGCAGGAAGATTTGGCGGATAAAGCGGGAATGCACTTTACCTATATCGGTCAGATTGAAAGAGGGTTAAGAAACCCGTCTCTGGTTAATTTGGAGAGGCTGGCAAAGGCGTTGAAAATCGACGCTGGCAAATTGCTACCCTTCTAATACCTTCTAGGCGTATAATTGCTTGAAACTGCCCCTTTAGTGTAGGGGTGTTTTTATATTATGGATATGGATACATTGCTTTCGGAACCAACATTTATTCCAAAGATTAATGACAAAACTGTCATTAAATCTGGTTTGCCGTTTACTGCCGTCTTGATTGACGCCCACATAGTGGCGTCGAAACTGCCATTGGTTGAAGAAGTTCGTGAAAAAATCAAAGACATCATCATTGACCCCGTGACTTATTTTATCCAATTTGAAGAGAGCAGACTTAAATCTAGTTTCCAGAAATTACCATATTCAACTGTTGATAATGTACAAAAATTGTATTCAGACCCCACATACAGGCTTAATTCTTTAGTTATTCCAACGATTGACTTTCAATATGCGAATAATAGCTCGATTGTAATTGCCCCGTATCTTTGCTCTGGCGATATTAATAGCACGGTTTTTTCTACTAACTTGACGTTGCTTGGTGAAACTATAACCAACATGGAGGGAAGAACAGAAAAGAAGCCTCTTTTTGCACCTATCTGTATCGGTAGCCATATCTTGGCGGACGCAAAGATGGTGAATTTTGTAGTCGACTGTTATAAGGATGAATCAATATACGGAAAAATTGATGGCTATTTCATCTTGGTAAATGATTTAGACGATAGGCAGGCTAGCACCGATGTTCTTCTGGGTCTAGCCAATTTGGTATATCAGCTATCACGCGAGAAAAAGGTGGTTGTAAACAAACTCGGTGGTTTTGGAGAAATTCTTAATATCATTGGTTCAGACGCGTTCGTAAGTTCGCCTGCGGCTGGCGAGACATTTTCTATGAAGCAGTTGCAGACCAAGAGTCAGGATATTCGTGGCCGCAATCATAAACTTTGGACTTATGTACCAGAACTCTTCGATTACATAAATGAGGTCGAACTTGCCGCAGATAGAATAAATTATCAATGCGATTGTCCTGCGTGTACGGATACACTTGGATTGGATAGTTTGGCTAGTCAGAGAAAAGTTCACTTTTTATTTAAAAGAATGGAGTCTATAAAGGCCTTAGAGGGTAAGACTAGGGATGTGAAGATAAAAGAGATGCTTAAAAAACTAGATGCTGGTATAGCTTTAGCCCAGGGTTATATGACTAAGTTTGGTTCAGACTTAAAAATCAATCACATTTACCGCTGGAAGAGTGTTCTTGAATCTTCCGTCGCTTGGAATTATGAGGAAGACGATGAAGAGCTAGGCAAACTTCTTGACGCCCTCGATTAGTTAAGTAGCCATATGATAATAAAAGTTGTTACTGATACAAACGTAATCCTAAAGGGAATGTTTGGCTACAAGAGCTATGAGAGAAAAATCCTTAGTTTAAGCCTGGCAAAGAAAATATATCTTTACGGTTCTAGTGAGTCATACGATGAATTTTGCGAGAAGGTCAAATTACCACGCCTTCAACGATATTGGACCAAAAAGAACTTTTCACCTGACAAAATAGTTTTAGACTACAAAACTCTCATAAATATGCATGAACCTGTTGGAGAAGCTGTTACGATGTCCGTTCCAATACGCGACCCCAAAGATGAGATTTTTATTCGCATAGCAGTGAGTGTAGGCGCAAAGATTATCGTTAGTGAAGATAAAGACCTTTTAGATATCAAGAAATTTCGTGATATCAAAATAGTGAACGCTGAAAAATTTGTAGAGACTTTCTTCCAACTATACCCACAGGGGTTATTGACCTAAAGCGTGGGGTAGGTAGTGTTCCAATACATAGTTTCGTTTATCTTCTACAAAGTGATTCTTCTTGGTTGGCTCTAACTCTCTTTTTATAGAGGTCAGATTGTTTTTTAAGATAATCAAACCGATGTTGTGTGATTTAAGTAATTCTTGGTCGACTCTGTGCGCGTACTGCTCTGGCATTGCTAGGTAAACCTTATCCGCAAAGGCTTTATATCGATTTGCCTGAATAAAGCCTCTTTTCCAATTTTGAAGCTTAGCTTCGATAGCGATGACTTCTTTTGCAAGTGGGACCCAACCATTAACCTTAAAGTATTTTTGCTTTTCGACTTCTTTTACAAAACCGTATCTTTCTAAGGTTTTGAGTACGTCGTATTTAAGAAACTGGCTTGAAAGATTAGTCTTTGCCAGCAGTTCATCATATTCCATCGCGTCCGAATCTACGTCTATATCTGGTAAATGTCTTAAAACTGTGAAATACGACTCTTTAAGTAGAGGGGTAAGCTGTCTATTGTGCTTTCTGATGCCGCATTTTTTCTTGTCGAGCTTTGTTAAAACCAAATCAGCGATACCGTAACCAGTGCCTATTTCTTTCTTAGCCAAGAACCCCTTTTTTTTGAAGATTTGCTCTAGGTGGTAAACAAGTGTGAGTTCATCCATTAATTCAGTATACCGACTTTGCATATTAATTAAAACGCCGTTTTGACAAAAACTATTTTAATACAGTCCAATTATTCAAGAAGTAGTTCATTTCGTGGTCCATCGTCCCCAAGTAGACGCTTCCATTTCTCATCTTTATATTTACGCGGTATCTTGCGCCGTGACCGACTTCTAAAATTGCTTTTTCGTGTAGTTTCTTCTCGACTTCAAAGTGAGGCAGTACCAGATAGTTCGTTTTTTTCTCACTATATAAAACGAAAATGTAATACGTGGAGCCGCTATTATGGCGTTCAAATGAAACCTTTCGGACATCGAACACGTAAGTGTTGAATTTATTCAGACGTGCGGTTTTGACCTGTATTCCATAGAGGCGATTGTCTTTGGTGGCGGCAATATCGATACCTGTATCGACGCTCATAATGCTCGCGTTAAAACCTCTAAAAAGTAATTCGCTACAAACTAGGTATTCACCAGCCTTACCGATATAAGAGCCATCTACAGCCAGTTTCTCTTCCTCTTGGACCTCTTCCTCTATTTGAGGTGTAGAAGCGGGCTTAGTGGGATTCAGAGCGTAAGTTGATGGTCCTGTTTTAACGAAGTCAGAAAGCTTGCCCTTATGCTTTATATCCATAACAATCTGGGCGTTCATGGACGCGTCGGGGGTTGCACCTTCGGTTTCTAGGATACCTTTTTCGAGAGCGAGGCGGGTAATTTCTTTGTAATGCAGAGGTTTCCCAGTTTCGGTAAGTATCGAAATAGCAGAAGTTTTGAATTTATTCATGGTTCTCTTTGATATAGTTCAACGCTTTTTCTTCACCTGTTTCCACGAAAATTTCGACCGCCTGTTTTGCAACCTCTAGTAGCTTTTTAGATAAAGCCCTTAACCTTAGCGACTCTCTTACTTCATCACCTATACTTACTTGCTGTTTTTCTTCTATGACTGGAACGATAATTTTTGCAAGTTCATCTGATTTGAAATGTGTAATTAACGCCCCGCCAGAAAGTCGCTCAATCTGCATTTTGCATACTATTGAGTTAATGAGTAACGACAAGTAGTGTGGGTCAGCATTGGTTTTTTGCTTTAATCTAAGAAAAGCTCCGCTTAAAATGCACTGAATTTCATTGTCAAAAACCGAAGTAATGCCTACTGTTCCGTCTTTGGTAAATAACAATTCACCTTTTTGCGGTTGAAAATCATTCTTTAATTTTTCGTATAGTTCTTGGCTTATATTTTTATCTGAATTTTCGTCTACACCGTAAACCGTAAAATCAGAAACTCGTATAAAAGGTATCCCTTCTTCGACATACTCATCACTTCCGACCTCGATACCTTTAATGGGTTTATTAAAGTATTGGTGAAGAGTTGTTGTGCTTTTACTTGCGACTCGTTCTAGTAACTGGTCGTATTTTGGTTGCCAAAATTCAGCGTCAAAACGATTTTCTTCAAGACATTTTATGCTACTTCGTGATGAATAGTTCGTTGTGCTTGGGGAATAGTCATTTAACCCCAAAGCTTCAAGAAGTAAGACATTTGCATCTCTAAGTTTTTTTTCTGAAAGATTGAAAGATTGAAACGATTTCTCTATTAATGAAGCAACTGCTTCTTGTAAATCATTTGAAGCTTTTATGAGTTTTATGGCTCCAACTTCTTGGAGATTTAAGTTGTATTGGCCCGTGGGTCTGGCAAGTCTCCACGTTTGAAGTTTTCCGTATTTTGACAATAAAAAGGCAAAAAGATATTCAGGGGTGTAGTCTTTGTTTTGCAACCTTATCAATGCCATAGCCTGCGTAATGTTCGAAACAGGAAAACCTGTTGGGACGTAACTTGCTCGTCCAATTACACCTAACGTCGCGCCGACTATGTTTAACAGAACATCTTTTTCATCTAGGATGGTTTTAGGCATCCTATTGTTAATAGATTCATCAATATGATAATAATTTCTCGAAATATCGAGCGGGAAGTCTCGTATATCAGTCGTTTTTAACAACAAGGGGCCTTCTTCAAGGCCATCTACTCTGTCTCGTGGTGTTGTTCCGCTACGAATAATTGCAATGTCAGACAGGTAATCAAAATTCTTTGACTTAATAAGTTTGTCGGAAGATAGGTAGGTTGGGCTATAAAAGTCCGCATCAATTCTTTCTCGTTCTAATTCGGATTTATTGACTATGGAGATGTTTGATTGCATATTACTCGACAAAGTTTAGGTTTTGTTCTTTACCCCATTTAACAAATGCTTCTGATATCTCATCAAGGTCAGTTAGATATTTTGGATTTCCATTCTCATCTTTCACTAACTCACCTTTACCGTCTCTTTCAAAGACGTAGTCACCACTGTTGTTTTTGAAAGATTGTAAGGAACTAGCAAAGAAGATAGGGTAGTCTTTAACAGTAGGATTACCACCCTTGTCTAATTCGTTTTCATTCCATTTTTGTAGAAAAATAATTGACGTTTTTGTACCTGTGTGGGGTTTAAAAGAATTGCCATGTAACCCAACCACAGCTAAGATACGAGCCTTTTTCATAATATAGCTACGGATATATTCTTCGGATGTATTGTTGAAAATGCCTTGTGGTAGGACTATGGCGAGCCTTCCACCAGCTTTAACACAATCTAAGTTTCGTTCGATAAAAAGGATATGCCGTTCCACCTTGTTTTGTTTTTTTCCTTTTTCGTTTTTTCCAAGGTCATAGTGTGTAAGTAAATAGTCTTGCTTAATTTCGCCAGCAAAAGGCGGGTTAGCCAATAAAACGTCAAAATTAAGATATTTATAGCTTTCTTTGTTTGCTCTATTATCTTCAAAGTTATCAAGCTCACGGAGTAGCCTTAGAGTTGCCAACTCGTCTTTCATGGTCTGGGACCATTCTCTGGTATCTAGAGTGTTGGCTTTATAAATATGGCTTTTACCGTCGCCCGCAATAAGCATTATTGCACGGCTTATCTTCGTCGACTTTTCGTCAAAATCAATTCCGTGGATATACCGAGACGCATATTCTTTTCTGGATTCTGTATTAGGTAAAGTTTTCCAAACATGTTGCATGGCGTGTACCAAGAAGCCTGCACTTCCACACGCTGTATCGATAACATATTCTCGGTTGCGTGGATTAAGCATTTTTACGCACATATCAATAACTACTCGTGGTGTGAAGTATTGACCTTTCTTGCCCTTTGCAACGTCTGGTAGGAGGTATTCGAAAGCTTCGTCGATAATTCGAAGGTTTGAGCCGAACAGCTTGACGTCTTGAAGCTCACCGACGCAAACAGAAAGGTGTTCCGATGAAAGCTTTATCCTATCCGTTCGCTCAAAGATATCAGGCCATTCTTGCTTTGCTTCTTCGAAAAGGTCATCTATGTTACGCTTTGTTTCTTCGGGGTGGCCTGTGGGGCTTTTCCTAAACCACAATTCATTATTAGGTCTGTTTAGTGCCTCTTTTTCGTCGTAAAGCTTGGCATAAATGAGCTTGAAGATTTCATCAAAGCTATCAAAACCAGAGTTAGCTAATACGAGTTCTTCTAGATTATTGATGATAAGTTTAAGGTCCTGTTCTTTTAGGTCTTTAAGAGTTTTTCTTTTTTGTAGAACATCTTGAATTTCTTCGTCGTATGCTGGGATATCGTCGAGTGTGTCGTCAAATTCTTTGGGGTAGGGGCGATAAAGGATTAATTTATCTTTTCCGTTTATGGCGACACCTACTGGCGCGCCTTCGGCATTTAGATATGATTTTAATTGCTGAATGTCGTTTGTCTCGTTTGGTGCTTTAACCTCAATGAGGATTTTGGGGGTAATTCCGTCTTTACGGTAGACAACAATATCTGCGCGTTTTTGCTCGCGGCCGAAGTTGACCCACTTCTCGATTTCAATAAGCTCTCTGGGATATTTATATCGAGTTGTCAGTTCTTTGATGTAAAGCTGTCTGACAATTTCCTCTGGTGCGGATTTCTTTTTAAGGCCGTCTTCTTCATGGTAGACGATGCGCTCGCTTTGTTCTTTGGATAATGATATTAAGTAATACTTACCTTTATCTTTTTCGTATATTTCGACAGCTTCCTTATTGTCGAAAAGCATTAGGTCTTCGGCTGGGTTGGAATAGATTTTGTTAAGTATCTCTTTAATATCCATATTTATTGTCCTTTGTAATTTTCTATAAAGGTATCCAAGTCAGCTTTTTTAATTCTGTACTGTTTTCCTGCCTTATATGCATTCAATTTTTTTGCCTGAATCCACCTGTAAACAGTGAGATAGGCGACCTTTAGCATTTTAGCAACCTCTTGAATAGAGTAGTACAGGTCTTCTGTCATAGTATAGCGATATTTATCATTATTTAACAATAAAAATGAGAAATCAATAGCAGACGATAAGTATTATCTCTATCCACCTACGGCCTTATTCCATCCTTCTTTACCTTCTGTAAACTCTCGCCCGTCTGGTGATACACACATTCTGATACCTGTTCTTTGGTAGTATTGTTCCGAAGATAGCTGACCGCCATCGCTTCCTATTGCCTTAACACAGTCTTCGTACGTTTTAACCCACTCATATTTTTCCGTAATTGTTGGAGCAAAGTCACCACCAGGCAACAACTCTGGTTCGAAGAGGCTATCGGGACAACCATGACTGCAATCTGAAAATTCGCCCTTGTTAAGAAGCACCTCGGCCATCTGCCAAGCATTCATTCCTTGCGAGATTTCATATACTGCTTGGGTATCAATAGTATTACTGTTTACTTTTATCGCACCACCTCTGCCAGCATTAGTGTCTTTGGTATGTTCTAAGGCGTATTGAAAGGCTTTCTCGTCTTTAATAAAACCGTAGTAATGAAGGTTGCCGATAACAGCCATAAGTGTCGTATCTTTGCTTACACGGTATTTCACTGTGGGGGCAGTTTTCTTGGGTGAATCAAATTTGTTTTGCCATACTGCAAGAGCGGCGACTACGGAAATCAGAAGCAAAATTGTAACTATAGAGGCCCAAAATGACAGTCTCTTGTTTTGACGTAATTCCTTTAATTTCATCATCATAAGTATATTCCTTTAGACTGTTTCTTTCATTTGTTCTTTTTTCTTTACCCACTCGTAGTGATTTTTCATTAACATTTCAAGTAAGGCGGCTTCTTCTGCATTTCTAGGCGCACCCAATCGAGGATTTTTGTAAGGGTCTTCATCTGACTCTAGAACACCGATTTTGTCGACCTTTTCTAGCCACCACATAGCGGCATTAACATTGGGTACTATCTCTTTTTGTTCGATATAAACTGGTTGGTTTGTGGCAGGATGAATTAATTTGTAGTAGCCAGGTTTTCTTCCCATGATTGATTGCGCGACCGAAATCCGTGAGCGTAAGGAAACATTGTTTTTCGCTTGGCTAGCCACAGCGCGAAATGTTTCTGACTCGGTCATATATTTGCGTCTTCTTTTCTCTGGCAAACCTGCGCTTTCTGCCGACAATTCATATTCGCCAGTCATTGATAAATAGAACAAGAAGTTGTGAAGTGTTTCGCGCGGTAAGTCTCGTTTTCTTCCAGTCTCTTTTTTCTTGGTTCCGTCTGGGTTTGTGCGAAGTTCTTTAAGGACAGATTTATATAGACCGTCTGTAACGGTATCTTCCATAAATTCATTACTAGTGGTTGGTTTAATCTTCTTCATATTAAGCTGGCATATACAAAGGGAATAGCTGTTTTTCAGTGAGGAAATAGGTTCTCATGTCGTCCACGACGCGGAGCCATGCTGGATTTGCAGGTCGCAAATCTGGGTTTTTGCTTAGTATATCGGTATATTTTGTAGGTTCTAGCGAATCAGAAAAGTTTTCTTCCCATTTTTCTTGTTCAAAAAAAGTTTGAAAGTGTTTATACAGATGTAGCTGTATTTTTTGGTTTTCTAGTTCGAGGTTCTTGCCAATTTTCAAAAGGACATCATGTTTTTCTTCTCTCTTGCCTGTTGTGAATTTGTCTTGGGCAGTATTGGCGAGGTCTATGGCATTTTCTATTTTGGTTCTAGTTGTAGCAAAACTATTATGCGAATTACTTAACAGCCCTTGAAGGTCGTGGAGTTCTTTTTCTAGTTCGGCTTTCTTGCTTGAGTAGGTCAATTCGTCTATTTTTTCATCCAGCTTCATATCAAGAAGGTTGTTGAGTTTCCTCTCTGTTTGTTTTAACTTGTCAGTTTGATTGTCGAAAATGGCTTCTTGGCTTTCATATTCTTGTTTGTAAACGATTTGAATCCACTTTCTAGCCCAAGTGATAAAAGCTTGGTCTGGTCTCAATTTACCTAGTAGGTTAGAGATTTGTTCGTTCATTTGGAGCTCGGTAATGGGCTTTTGAGAACAATTTGTGTTTCTCTTTTTGGTGCAGTGGTAATAGACATATACAGCGTGATTGTTTGTGGTTTTGTAGTATTTTTTCTTCTTGGTTGCTGTGATTGCTGAATTGCATTCAGGGCATCTAAATAGACCTGTAAGGTCAAATTGATGGCTCTTTGCTATTGGTTTACCTTTTCTTCCTAACATCACTTGAACATGGTCAAATTGTTCTTGAGAAATCATTGGCTCATGATTGCCGTGATACCAATTACCAGAATGCTTTGGCCACTCATATTCTCCATAGTAGAAGGGGCTTGTGAGTAAGTTGTAGAAGGTGGATTCAGCAATTAGCCTATCTGATTTACCTGTCAATTTCCATTCTGTGTTTGCCATTTTCCAAACAGACATAGCATCTTTCCCATTTAGTATTTCTGAGAATATCTTTTTGACAATCTCAAATTTCAAAGGGTCTTTTTCTATTATCTTGAATCCCTTTTTCAAACCTGGAGTATTGGAGTATCCAAGTGGAGCAGGGGCGGGATACCAGCCCAATTCTGCTTTTGTTTTCATACCTCTTTGGGCGTTCTTGCCTAGGTCATCAACAAATTTTTGAGCCATACCAAACTCGATATACATCATGAAGATGTTATCGCCTATTTTTGAAAATGTTTGAGAGGGTGTGTAAATGTTTATATTGTCTCGTGAAACCAAATAAGTAACCCTTCCACCGTCAACGGCGTTTCTTGCCAGCCTATCTAGTTTCCAACACAAAACACCTTGAGCCTCTTTCTTGTCTAGTCTATCCATCAGTTCGTTGAACTTTGGTCTTCCTGGTGCCTTTGCGGACATGGACTCTGTTATTGGTTCACCAATTATTTTGAGATTGTTCTTTTTAGCAAATTTTGTCAACTCGTTTATTTGAGATTGAAGTGACAATACTTGTCTGTCCTCACTTTCTGAAGATTTTCGGCAATATAAGAATACCTGTGTGGTCATAGTTTTTAGCTTTGTTTTAATAATACCCCACTGTTGTTTTTATGTATTATCAGCAATGATGATAACTTTTTCTCGTCTATTTGATTGGCTAGTTTCAAGTGTTATTAAGCCAACACTAACTAGACTAGGTAGTATGTATCTATTGAGCCGATAGAAGTCTAACGGTCCACCAAAGATTTCTCGATATTCCTTAACGATTCGTTCCTTGGTAATGCCTTCAAAGTAGCTGTATTTACCTAGAGGCTTAATTATTTGAAGAAAGATGTCGATATTATGAGAGGGGATGCCAAATTCCTGATATAAGGAAATATATTCCCATATTTCGAATGCAGAATTTAAGTCTTCAATAGTAGAGACAGGACAGCCACTAACCACTTTTCTTTCCCACAAATTTAACAGGGTGAATGCTTTTGTTATTCTTATTATTTTTGCAACGTCTCTTTGATGTCTCGGTTTCAAATTACTATGTTTCTCAGAAAACATGGTTTTAATTTGTTCGGAGAATGGGATAATGATGTCGCCTATACGGGCTTCTTTTATGGCTTTAACTCTTTTAATCAGGCTTATTCTTTCAGAGTCATCTTCAATAGAATTATCCGTATTCACCCTGTCTGCTTCTCTGATGATTGTTGCTCCAATTGAAGCCTTAAGTTTTGTTTGAGTGATTTGTGGAGAGATTGATATACATCTAGTCAGTTCTTGGTCATCTATGTCATTTGTTGCACTGCAATATATGACTGTCGGATAACCAATTATCTTAATTATTTTTGTTCTCAATCCATATTTTTGGTCTTTGTCGGTGATGTGGTGTTCAACAATCTTTTTGTCATGAGAGAGAATTGGCCTTAAGTATTCAAGAAGCTTTGTATGTTGTTGGTCTAGGAACAAATATATTTTTTTAGACATATCGAATTCGTATATGTTTTCTCCACTCTCTGTTTTTGTTGCTTCATGGAAGAATGAGGTGGGGGATGTGTGCGACAGAGTTTTTACGTCTTCTTGGGGAAATAGTTTGGAAACTTCTTGAGAGAGGAAAGTCTTACCAATGGAGGAAGGACCACTTATAAATACGTTTACCTGGTCCTGTTCGGTATATGTAAGGAGCATGCTTAGAAACAGGACGAGTCTGTTTATCCTGTCTTCCTTAATAGATAAATTGAGAATTCTATCTAGTTCTTCAAGAGTTATTGTTGGAAAATTGGTTTTTGGTTCCATTTTTTTGATTATTTAATAATTGTTTGTAACCATTATTTTCGAGGCTAAACATAAGGGTTAATAATGCTTCGGCACTTACCGATGCTTCTTTGAATGAGACTGGTGTTTTGAACACTTTCAAACAAATGTCCTGATATTCTTGTATTGCCTCGACAGGTAACTTCATGCTGTTGAGGTAATTGAATAGATTCTGGTTTTAAGATTCTTAAGTTGAGAAAAAAACTGTTTGGGCTCGACCTGAAGTTTGTCTTGCCAGTATGAAGAAATAAGACTGGTAATATCTTGGCTGTTTTGAAAAACGAATAGAGCCTTGCTTCCTACTTTGTAGACATTAACAGGGGAATACCATATCGAGATGGTGGTTGCGAGACATAAGTCTGATAGTTGGATTAACCCTTGGCTTTCCTTCATATAGCCAAGTATCTAGGTGTTGGGGAAAAACCTACACCTCAAGGATGTGACAAAGATGTGACAAAGATGTGACAGTGAGGTTAGACAGTTTCGTGTATTGGAGATTGGGCGACGATACCCTCATTGTTTACCAACCTGATAAATTTATCAGACTCCTCCTTATCCATTCCTGTCTTAACCAATAGCTTTATTACTCTATTTTTTATTTTATGTATATATCTTTCTACCTCGTCATTATTAGTTAGTTTCATTGCCTCAACGATTTCTTCATAGCTCATTATTTTGTTTTGATGTTCGATAAGAACTAACAATAACTCAACTTCTCTGCTAGACCTGTTAATGTCAATTTCGTTTCCAAATACGTATTTCATCTTGCCTCTATTAAGGTCAAGAGTGACCCCATTTATTTCCACCTTATTGGATTTTGGGTAGATATTGGGTGATATACCAAGTGTCGATATTTTCGTTGTTATTAGTGATGACATATATGTGAGTTTCTCCATATCATTATCCTCAAAAGAAATAGTGTAATACTCACCGCCCTCACAAAAATCACTTAACTGTGTTATTGAACCATCGTTAAAAATAATCCTGTCAAAAATCATTTGCAATCCCAATTCTGTGCTTAGAGAATAGGGAATAATAAGCGACCCCGTTGGTTTTGCTTGAATGCTTGATTTAATCTCGGATAGTGTGTGGTTAAGAATTTTGAGATTGGTGTCACTGAGAGATTCAACAAAACCATTGAACCATCTAAGTTCTTGTTTAATTTTCATATCCTATATTTTTTATTTGGCAATAGGAGGCAGTAAGATATTTTACTGCTTATCTCCACCGCGCGGGTTTTGTGTCCAGCCCCCCGTGCGACATATAAAAACGGGGGTGGGGTAGGGTTTCTATGTATTCTTACGGGAGGGGTCTTGTTTTACAGAGGGAACATGGGGATTTCCCCACCTCACAGGTCAAAAAGGGAGCAATTCAGAGGAGGAAATCTTGAGAGCTTTGGCTATTTTGTAGAGAGTAAAAGCTGATGGCATATACCTCCCTACTTCAATGTGTCCGATATAGGTTCGATAGAAACCAGCACGGTAGGCCAAGTCTTCTTGTGACAAGTCTGCGTTTTCTCTGGCTATTTTAAGCTTTTTGCCAATTGCTTGGGCGAGCTTTTCTTTGCTCAACATCAAACAAATTGTCATCTTACTCTATGTATTGAACAACGCAGTAAACATAGTAAAATATAGATAAAGTATTGATGAGTGAACACTTATGAAAACAATAACAGTAAAAAACAATATAGACATTTTGATGACTATCTTAGTTTTGTATTCGTTACCACTGTGCTTAATTATTGAGACCTTCCACCTGTTTGGTTTTACTGTTGGCAAGATGTCTTATCGTAGTAAAAATGGAACACCAGTCATTGAATGGCTTGATGAGTCTGATAGTCGTAAGAAATTTTGGGGGGCTTGTGGGTTGATAAGCACTGTGTTGTATGTTTTGCTGTTTATTTGTTACCTCAATCTAACTACTGGAGGATAAATGAAAAAGACTTGGACAATAATTAGAAAGGTTCTTTTCCTTGTGGGAGGAACATTTATATGGATTGAGTTTGCCTACAACACACTATACCGAGATGAGTGGGCATTGAAGGTAACGGATGGTAACCCTTTACCAAATGAGTGGACAATGCTTTTGTTTCCAGTAATGCTAAGCATAGTTTTTCATGAAGGTTTTACCAAAAAAGGTTTTTGGGGTATAGCCTTTAAGATTCTGATAGCATTATTGTTGTTAATTGGAGTTTTGTTCTTTGTAACAACAGTATCTAGTAAACCAAAATAATGAAAACGATAAGAGTTCTTGTTATTGAAGACGACCTGGAGACATTATCGGTAATTATGAGCGTGTTGAAAGATTTTGAGAATAAGCTACTGAAAGGTGATGAGAAAAAAGACGTGGCGGTAACAGTCTTTTCAGAATACACACAAGTAGAGGGTTATCTGAACAATATGGAAGAACCAACATTTGATGTCGTCTTGTTGGATAGAGATTGTAAGCTTGGGGGTTCGTTTCATGCCCTTAATTTAGATAAGTTTGGAAAAGACAAAATAATTGGGATTTCCTCAGTTCCTGAATATAATGACCAGTTGGCGGAAAAGGGGATAAATATAACAATAAATAAAGATTATTTAGAGCTAGATGCTTTTGGTGCTCAGTTATTAAAAGTCTTGTTTAGAGTGAGTAGGAGATAACTCCTTTTACGATACCCTCAATCCTGAAATCCTCGTCAGCGATAAAAGGTGAAAACTTTTGATTAAGAGAAATTAAGTTGTAGACAGTATTCCCAGATTCGTTCTTTATTTTTTGAATCTTTTTAATTAAGACTTCTCCTTTGTTTATACAAATGACGGTATCGTTATTGTTTATGGTATTTGTTTTTTTTGCTATAACAAGGTCTCCAGGGTTAATTTTAGGAGTCATTGAATTTCCTTTGGCTTTTACAACAAAAGCTTCTGATGCGGGGAAGCTTAACACTCTTGATGAAATGCGTATTCTATCAATTGGATTTCCGTCAAGGAATGAGCCCTTTGGACCACATTGGGCCATACCATAGACATTTAGATATGCTGTTTCCTTTTCTGGATTATCAGCTAGAACTTGGTAGTCGGATGAGTTGGAAGGATTTCTTCGAAGGTATCCCTTCTCAATTAGTTTTGTGATGTGATGATGGATGACACTAGGAGAGGACGCGCCGACACGTTCCTGGATTTCCCTGATTGTTAAGGGTTCATCGGAATTTTTTTTGAGTATATCGAGAAGGTTCTGTTGGGTTGGGTGAAGTTTTTGCATTCGGTATCATCATATTACAATTATTCAACCAAACAGTCAAGAACATATTGACTTGTTCTAGTTTTTGTTCTACAATCCCTAGTATTACTTTTATTTGAGATTGAAGATTAAATCAAATGATTATTAACAAAAAACGTATTAGAAATGTTGACCCTTATATTAACCATCTTAAAGACGGGTCTAAGATAGTCGTAGGTGTGGTTGATGTCCAAAGATATAAAGATGTTCTGGACAGAATTGGTTTTTCTGAACCATACTTAGATGGGCAAACGTTGCTTCCGAATGGAGTATTTGGCCCGATAAGTGTTTTCAACTCCGAAGGGAAAGATTTGGTCAATAAGGATTTGCCAAAGGAAACAGCATATAGACAAGCGGAATGGAGTTGGGACCAATGGAATGGTCCTTACGAAACTATCAGGATGTCAAAAATAGTCGATGTGCCTTATGAGAGATACCCAAGAACATTTATTGACCCTCCAGGCGTTGAATTTACTATAAGGAATACTGATGACGGTAGATTGATGCTTGTTTCTCCTGTTATTGAAAATAATAGAAGCAATATCCAAAAATTAACCCACGCTATTAACTTGTTTTTGGAGATATTTGGAGAATGCCAACTATTAACAGAAAAATTGGACGACATTTCTAAGACTAAAACAGTGAGACTAAATTGGCAAATTTTACCCATCGGAGAAATTCCATGGCCTAAGTTCAAGACAATTCTTAAACCCCTTATTGAACAAGCCCCAAAAGGCAATCGTCCAGTGCTAGAGTATCGCTTAAAGGTTGTTGATGATTTTGGCCCTGATTTTAGAGCAATTGGGAGGGGAGGTTTCCATGGGTATATTGTTCATGGATTCACGAAAAAGAATCTGTATGTTTTGGAAAGTTTATATTATGGAAATGCCACTTATGTGTTTGGCAAAAAATGGGAAGATTTGTCGAAGATGACAAAAGCCGAAATTATAAATTCTGATTTGCAACTGGATAGAATTATTCACCACAAGGGGTGGAAAGTGGCGATTACCAATCTAATTAAAACAAGGGAGGAGGTGAGTGGTAATGCAAAGAAATAACTACTGGGTTTCTCCAAAAGATGATGGTTGGAAAGCGAAAAAAGAGGGGGCTGTTAGGGCATCCGGTGTCTTTGAGACGCAGAAGGAGGCAGAGAATTATGCAAGAGGTATACTCCAGAATAATGGCGGTGGCGAGTTAATTACTCAAAGTTCACATGGGCCGATACGGAGTAAAGATACTATTGGCAGACCTGATTTTAATCCACCAAAGGATATGGAGAATTAGTTTAAGTTGACGACTTTATTCTTTAATTTCTTTTTCGACTCGAATCCAATTGCCACTCATGAGTTCTTTTGTTTGCTCTGCTTCTTTAGGGTATACGTATAGGTTTTTGAGCATTCCTTCAACGATGTCTATACACAGCTTAATATCTTCTCGATGATGTTTTTTGATTTCATGGGTGGCTTTGTTTCCAATATCTCTTATCAGACTTAACAGTTTTGCCCCATCTTCAGTTACTATTCCTTGGGAAACCATCTGGGAAATTTTACCTTTAATACCGTTGACAGTGATTTTTTTATCTAAAGCGATTGCCTCAATTGTTGACCTAATTCCTATTGCGGCTAATATCATTAAGTTGTTATTTATTGATTTAACCGTTTCCTCATAAATAGCTCTTACTGTTGCCGGGAGAACATATACACCTTCAATGGTATTTCTGACCGGTTTATATGGTGATGGATAAATTTTTCTTGTTATTTCTAGGTCTCCTGTGCGTGGGTCTATGTCTTCACTAAATACATATTCAGTAAGCAAACAAACGTTTTCGCATCCGTTACATTGAAGAGTATGTGAAGTGGTTTTGTCCCAGACTTCGCCGTCCTCGTTTGAGGAACCTGTTGAAGTTTCGTTTAGAATTGAGTGCCAGGTTTCATTCTGGCAAGACCGACATAAAATCTTATCGGGAAATTTTTTCATTGTCTATATTTTACTCTTAGTCATCAATCTGTAATAAGAATGATTAGTAATTGGTGTTGACAAGAGAAGTATTATATTAAATAATGAACTATTGTCCGTATAGTTTCGGGTTATTTACTAATAATGAAAAACATAAAATTTATTGATTTGTTTGCTGGAATTGGAGGATTTAGAAGAGCTTTTGAGTCTGTTGGGGGTAAGTGCGTGTTTTCTTCTGAATGGGATGCTAATTGTCAGAAAACCTATGAAGCTAATTATGGCGATAAGCCTTTTGGGGATATAACAAAAGTAAATCCAAACATTGATATTCCCGATTTTGATGTGCTAACAGCAGGTTTTCCTTGCCAACCATTTAGTTCCATAGGAAAGAGGGAAGGGTTTAATCATCCCACACAGGGAACATTATTTTATGATGTTTGGAGAATCTTGAAAGAAAAAAGAGGGGACAAAACCCCCAAAGCCTTCTTGTTGGAGAATGTTCCTGGGCTAGTAAGTCATGACAAAGGAAGGACTTTCAAGACTATTTTAGAAGCCCTAGATGAGATTGGTTACAAGGTGTTTCCCAAGATTCTTGACGGGGCAAGTTTTGGTGTTCCACAACACAGAAAAAGAATTTATTTGGTCGGTTTTAGAAAAGATTTGTTTGGAGACGATGTTCAGTTTGAATTTCCTGATGGTAATGGAAAGGTTAAGTTTATTGGTGATATTTTGGAGGACAACATTTCAGGATATACAATTTCAAAACATCTTCAAGATGTTTACCTTTTTAAGGTTGATGATGGTAGACCAACAGTTGTAAACAAGGAATCAAAATTTCAAATAAAAACGCTGGTATCTACTTACCACAAAATTCAGAGATTGACCGGAACCTTTGTCGAGGGTGGAGAGACTGGTTTGCGGTTGTTTACTGCAAATGAGTGTAAGGCGATAATGGGGTTCCCGCCCGATTTCAAAATTCCAGTTTCAAGAACTCAGATGTATCATCAGATGGGCAATTCAGTGGTTGTTCCTGCAGTAACAGCCATTGCAGAGGAAATGGCAAAAGTCTTACAACAATTCTGAGTAAGATGTGGGTAGAATAGGAGTATGGATAATAATGTTGATTTACACAATGTCAGACAAGTAGTAAGGAACGTTGTGGGTGATATACATAGTGACCCCAACTTGTCAGCTAGTGAATACTTAATAAAAAATTGGGAGAAATATACAACACAGTTTGCTAGTAATCAAAATATCAATGGCAAGGTCTTTGAGGAGTTGATAGCAATTTGTTTGATACGCGCTGAGGTAATGCCTTTCTACATGCAAGCTAAGGTTGCCTTTATTCCAAATGTAAATTATGACTTCATTGTTTACACAAAGGATATTGGTCCCATATCGTTAAGTGCCAAAACTAGCTTGAGAGAGAGGTGGAAGCAAGCTGACTTGGAAGCGATTGCTCTGAAGTATATCCACCGAAAATCAGAATCATATGTATTAACCATGGAAGCTGATGAGGTCAGGAGAAGACGAGTTGACTCAAGCCAGTTAATGGGTATAGACAGTTTTGTATTGGCTAATACCACAGAAATTGACGAGCTGATTGCTAACATAAAGAAACATGACCTTGGTCTATCTCCTAAGGTTGAAGTCGTATCTTCAAGCGTAGTCATAACACCTGAGTCAGTTCTCCAAAGGTATAACTAACTTGCTAATTTCTGTGTTTATAAAAGATTAAATTGCATAAACACAGGTCCTGATATACTCCAATGCTGGGAGCAAAGAGGCATATAGTTATTTAAGCCTAAGTGTCTTGTCTAAAAGATTTTCTGGCAGCATCGGACGCTTGATAGTCTCTGTCGCGGATGTCTTCGCA
>CAZUFH010000004.1:828-22829 GCA_964618885.1 uncultured Pseudomonadales bacterium | reverse complement strand
TCTATCTCTTCATCCCAGTATTTTTTTAGCCTCAAATCGGTTTCCTTAGCCAAAGCTAATAGCTTTTTCTTTGCCTTCTTTCCCAAAGCATCATTTACCATGTCTCGTATTTTACTGTAAAATGACAATAATCCCTAAATAATTTATGATCAGACAAGTCTACGCGACCGCTCTCCAAGATATCTATGCTCCAGGCGCAGCCATGGGTGGTGACACCGCCTCGATTGCCAAGCTTTTAAACCCCATCATCAACAACGTTCTCATTATTTCGGGTCTTTTTGCTTTCTTCACTATTATCTTTGCCGGCTTTAGCTACATTACCGCGAGCGGTGACAAAGGTAAAACTGAACAGTCTCAGCATATGCTAAACTATGCCATACTAGGGTTAATAGTTGTAGTTATGGCCTTCCTCATTACCCGTGTCGTTGGGGCCATCATCGGCTTTACCTTCTTATAAAAATGACTTCACTCTTGTCAATCATCATCAAAAGCGCCTACGCCGTCGACTCTATTGTCGGTGTCATCAGTCCCCCCGCCGGTATTCCTTCTGCCACGACTGATACTACTAATGTCATTAGCGCCTTTGTCCGCTTCATTGTCGTCATTGCCGGAGTTTTTTCTCTCTGGCAGTTTCTTACGGGCGGCCTAGCTTTTATTACTTCCGCTGGTGACAAGGGAAAGCTCACCGAAGCCCAAAATAAAATCCAAATGAGCCTTGTGGGGCTCGTTATCATTGCCGCTAGTTTCATTATCATTGCTATCGTCAGCCAGGTTCTATTCGGAGATTTTACTGCTATCCTTATTCCTAAATTACAATCAGTTAACTAATGATCAAGCTTGTTCCACTAGTCTACGCCGGTTCCCCAATTGATCTTGGTACCGGGGTTGAAGGTGTCGGTCCATTCCAGGCACTTCTAGGAGGTAAGGCGGAAGTAGGAACTCAATTTGGCAACCTTCTCTCAAATATCATCACTACTTTGACTGTAGTCGGAAGCCTGGCCTTTGTGATCTACTTTACCATTGGTGGTCTCAAATGGATCACAGCCGGCGGGGACAAAGCCAAAGTGGGTGAAGCCCAAGCCCAGATGACTCAGTCGGCCATCGGTCTCATCGCTATCGTCGCATCTTTCTTTATCATCGGCATTGTCGGCGCTGTCCTCGGAATCGACATTTTGAATCCGTTCTTCACATTATTTGGGTAAAATAACTTAAATGCTTTTAGCACAAAACGAAATCATTAACAAAGCTCTTTCTCCCAATATTCCTCAAACTCCAGGTGGAGGTCTAGCTTTCTACATCGCCACTCTCTGGCAAACCGTCATCACCGTCGGAGGCATCGCCTTCATTATTTACTTGGTCTGGGGCGGTGTCGAATATCTTACTTCCGGTGGGGACAAGGCAAGGATAGACGATGCTCAAAAGAAAATTACCAGTTCCGTCATTGGCGTCGTTATCCTCATCTCTTCTTATGCCATCACTTATTTTATTCAGCAAGTCTTCAAAATTAACATTCTCAAACCAGTTTTTCCCAGCGCTCTATGATTACCAAACTCATTTCTCAGGTTTTTGCCGCCGACATCGAACTCCCTATTGGTGAGAACGTGACCAAAAACAACTTCTTTGGCTATACCTGCATTGGACACATCGTCAGTAATCTTGTCTCGGCCGCCTTTATCATCTCCGGCGTAGCCGTCTTTGTTATGCTTGTCATGGGTGGTGTCGAATACATTACTTCCGGTGGGGACAAGGCCAAGACTGAGGCCGCCCAAAAGAGGATTACCGCCGCCATTATTGGTCTAGCGATCGTGGCCAGTAGTTATGCTGTCTATATGATTGTTCTCGAGTTCTTTGGGATCAATCTAGATGCCTTATGCACCGAAAGCCCTCTTGGCAATTGACAACCTAAAAAATGGTTTATAATAAAACCATTGTCATTCCGGACTTGATCCGGAATCCAGACGAATACTATTAATTATTAAAAAAACAAAAAACATGTCCTTAATTTCACAAGTCTACGCTGCCGGCACTATTGGAGTTCCCCAGCCTACCGGTATGAAGATCACCGATATTGGTGTTCTTATTTCTCGAGTTATCTCTGTCGCCTTCATTGCTGCCGGTATCCTCACCTTTGGCTTTCTCGTCTTTGGTGGTATCGAATGGCTTACCTCCGGTGGTGACAAAGGCAAAACTGAGATGGCCCGCAACCGTATTACCGCTGCCATTGTCGGTCTAGCCATCGTCGCTGCATCTTGGGCCCTCATGCAACTTATCTCTTACTTCTTCGGTGTCGATGTCTTCTCCGGAAACATCAACATCCCCAAGCCCTATTAATTTACATCCCGTAGGGGCTGGGCGCGACCAGCCCGAACAATAGGCAATCCCCCAAAAACCCGCCGAAAGGCGGTTTTTTGTTATCCAATCGATATTTTCTGATCTTTTTTTCTTCTTTCGGTCTCATGTCTCTCAAACCACTTGGCTAGGGTTGGAACCTCTTCCCTGATGGCATCAGCCCATTTTTGGGCCACTTTACTATCTTCTACCACTCTGTTCTTGGGCATATTGTAAAAAAGATATGGTGTGTAATACTTATCTTTCAAATACGGATCTTTGTATACCAAACTTCCCGTCCCGACCATTTCTTTCATCGCTTCATTTTCACTTTTACCCCGATTACGAGCATAGGCTTTGGCTGACTCCTCAGGATAACCAAGTAAAAGCCCACTTTTAACTTCATTTTCATAATCAAACTTGTGGAGAATTTTGGTTGATTCGACAACATTATTCTTGTCCTTACCTACGTGCCAGGAAGTGTGGTGCCCATGTTCGGCATATCTAAACAGCCCGGCATCTCTAACCCATTTTCTGACTCGCTTTATTTTTGGAGAATTGTAGTTGTATGTTGACACTATTTTTACTCCTCGACGAAGCAAGGACATTATATTTCCCCTTCTTTCAACTGTAATCTCTGAAACAGGTTTCAATCCCCGATACGCCAACCACAACAAAACCTTCTCCTGTATGTCTAGCGGCAAGTACAGCAACCTGCTTGCTAGTTCTTTTTGTTTATCCATATAAAAATATTAAAAATCAATATCCTTTGAGAGTCTACCCTCAAAGGATATTGTAAATCAGTCACCAGTGCATTTCTGACAAAACACATGTCCACAGTGCCAACAAGTATCTCTCTTAATTTCATTCGCCTTTCCACATTTACAGCAATACCAGCTAAAAGCTGAGTACACTTTCGTTATCAAAGCGCACATTCCGAGCCTCCTTTTTTAAGATCTTCTGATATTTTACCCCCATCTACCCCAAAGTCAAGCCTTATAGGTTTACGTATAAAAATAATTCTCCGATGCTTTATAATCAACTAATGTCCTTCACTTTTGTCTCTCCAACATACGCAGCTTTTATTCCCGGAGCAGCTTGGAACAATGTTGGTTGTGCCAGCGAAGGAGTCGCAACCATAGGTGGTCTTGAATGTATTATCATCAACATTACTAAACCCCTCCCCGCCCTCATTGCCCTTGCCGCTGTCGTGATGATTATTATGGCCGGAATTAGAATCATCAATGCCGGCAGTGACGCCAAAGCCCTCGCGGCTGCCTGGCTATCTTTTACTTACGCCATCATTGGTCTTATTCTCCTTGCTGTCGTCTGGCTCGCCCTAGTTCTTATCAAGAATTTTACCGGAGCCGACGTCACCAATATAAACTTTCAGTAACCAAGTCCTTCTCGTATAATTACTTTAGTGAAGAAACTTATTCTTATCATTTTGCCCTTGGTTTTTCTGTGTCTATTCTTTGTCAAGCCTTCTATTGCCGCCGATCCTGATCCACCACTCACTCCCACTCCATCTCCTGGACTCATTTCCAAGCCCGTTGCACCTAGGATAAACCCCGCCCCACCCATTGGCACCACTTGTGGCAATACAGTCTGCCTAGAAACCGAAACCTGTATTCAATATCCAGGAGACGCTGACCTTCACTGTGTTCCCAAAGGCTTCATCGAAAGCGAGTACGATCCAAACTGGGGGCCAGATATTCCACCAAATTGTGAGGATAAGCTAGGAAAAAACAATGGCGTTTTCCCCCCAAACAGCGAATGCTGGAACACTTTCAAAAATGCTCAGACCGAACTGAATCTCTATAAAAAGACTTGTATCTATGAGCCGGTGGTCCAATACTCATCTACCCGTTATCTTCACGGAACTGATGAAAACCAGCCATATGAAATGTGTGGTATTGGGGAGTGTGGACCAGATTGTCCTGTTTCAGCTCCTGGCGGAGGTGACTTTGACTGTACCGTTGCCATGCTCGCCTATACCGACGTCCGCGATGCCGAACTAGGCAGCTACGGACCAAACGATGAAGCCTTAGCCAGCCTACCTCCCGATTTTATAGCTCAAAACTATTTATACAACTCTCTTTTTGACCGTCCTATGGACCTCTCAGACAAAACTCGTGAAGCCTATCGCACTTACTGGCGTGTCCTTCCGGCCAGCAACCAGGCCAATCTCCGATCCTTTGTCCTAAACATGGCTCACGATGATTTGATTTTAAATATCAAATTCAAGTATACCGACACCAATGGTCTGAGAAAGGAAACAGATTTTAAAAGTCTTTTCGACGCCTTAAGTAAACAAGTTATTCTTTTCACTCATTTCCCTTTTATCAGAATCGGCTGTCTTACTTCATACCCGGTCTGCCCCGAATACGCTCAAGCCACTCAAGGTCTCGGTTCTAATATCCAAGAGCTCATCGATGCCGCCGCAGTTTCAGATATTCCCGGCGTTAGCCAAGCCGCCCAAGCTTATAGCGCTGTCGTGGCTGCTTTTGGAGGCGACCTAGACGGGGCATACTCTGCCTTTGTTCCTTTAGATTTTAGTAGCACCAGAGGTTACATCGTCAAAAGAAAAGACGAACTAGAAGAGCAGCTTTACAACAAATACGACCAATGGCTTCGCGATACCTTTAACGCCAGCAGATACGGCACCGATAAGCCAAAACTGACTAACATCTCGAGAGAAAACCTCCCCTACATCGGCGCTATTTACCAAGGACTACTCTCTCCCAAGTTTGGTATGTTCCCGGCTTTACAACCACAGTGGATCGTCGACAAATACGCCACTCCCAGTGGCATTTCCGACTACAAAATGGGAAACCTACCCTCAGACCTCCCCGAAGTCAAAATTGCCAAAAGAAACTTTCTAGAAGCCCTCAAAGAAGAAGCCGAAGCCCTCCTTACCAACCCGCTTGGCTGGATTTCCTCCAAACTTCGCAGTTTCTTTACCGATGAGGATCAGCTAAAAGGCTACACCAAAACCGACGTCGATAACAAAAATGATCCCATTCGACAACAATATAAAAATATGAAAGGCTGTCCTCTCCCAGTCAGCTATCATCTCGTATCCCCCAAAACCGCCGCCAAATCTCTCGACGATCACCACCAAGTAATTTCCATTCCTGGTGATCAGCTCTCCTGGTCCTTCACCCCTGCCTGTCATACCCCGGAACCGAAATTGAACTGCTATCATGATGCTACCGGACAGAGAATTTGTGAACCTTCAGATGATGAACTTGCCTGCCCAAAAAGTGATGAGTGGTACGAAGAAGGCGGTAAGTGCTGTCAGCGCAAGTGGTCTGTCGACGGCATCAGACACGGCAAAGCTCTAACTGTTCTCAATAATCCGAAACAAACCGATATCAAAAGCACTGTAATCGAAAACGACAAATACTCCTTTTTCAAAATGATGCTACCGGCCGGTGCCGGTAAAATTTCCGATGCCAGCATAGATGCCCCCATCGCCAAGAACTTTGTCTCCGACAACGGTGCCGCCACTGGGCCCAACGGCAGCTCCGTAATGCTCAACCCTGCCGAGCCAATCAACAGAGTAAATAACCGTGCTCAAGACTCCATGCACATCCTCCAAAACTGTTGGGTAGTCCCCAAAGACCAGCAAAACTCCCCTCGCTGTGACTTCGTCATGCCCCAAAGCGCTTCTTCTAGCGCCTGCCTAGGTGAAGCTTTTAAGAAGCTTACCGGAGACAAAGAAGCTCCCTCCGCTGCCGGCCAAAACTACTTCGATTCTTTCATCGATCCCAATCTCACCGACGAAGTCATGACCGCCTACGCCGACGCCGAAAAACAAACAGGTGTCCCCTGCGAAGTCCTTGCCGGTATTCACTTTAAAGAAGGTGACAACAAGCCAGATCAAGATCTTCAAAGCGGAGCCTCTCTAGGTGGCAGAACCCTTACCGAGTCCGCCATCCAAGCCGCCGAAGAACTAAAAGAAAAAGCCGGAGGTGAAATTACCAGCATCAACCAACTCATCAAAGCTCTCTCCTACTACAATGGAGGTGGTAATAGCAACTGCCAAGCCGGAGGAAGCAACTCTTGTGCTCCCACCGATCGCTGCGGTCAATATGTCGCTTGTGCTACAGATACAAACGCGTGCACATGTAATCCGGATGGAAACGAGCCGGGTTCTTGCCGTGCCAATTGTTCCACCGGCTTTCCTTATCCCCTAAGTTATTCCTTCTGCCCTCCGGCTTCCACTGGATACGACGATCCCTATGTTACTAATCTTTGGATCTCTCCTGTACACGATCAAATGTCTATACTCTACATGTACGACTGTACTCAAACCAAGCCATATATCGATGAACGTCCGGGCACCCTAACCGTCGCCATTAGTTTATTTTTAAAGAACAACTAAACCACTATGAATAAAAAAATCCTCCTTCCTCTTGTTACTCTGGTGCTCTTTGTCTTTTTTGTCACACTCGGTATTCTTCAATATCGCTCCCAAAGAATCTCCGCTCCGGAAACCACCCCTCTAATTCCAGCAAAAACAGTTCGTGCCCCCCGACCGGCTGCCGAAATTACCCAAACACCAGGTATCCCTACCAAGGTAGACCCTTCCATCAGTCTTAAGTCTATTCCTGACGACCTTTCTTTTATCGAAAAGGACAAAATTTTTGATTCACTTCCTCTTCGAACGGAAAACTTCTCTACCTCTACTAGTCTAAAAACCACTATCAACATCTACTCCTTCGACTACGACCCGGCTTCATCGATCCGTCTCGAGATCTACGGCATCAACTACAACGACTCTCTCATTACCGGCCCAAACGCCATCGCTTTCAAAGAGTCTTTCTTGGAAGCTAAGAAACAGCTCACTTCTCGTGGTGCCGTCCTCAAAAATCTACAAATCATCTATGGCAACCGCCAGTACATCCAAGACACCGCCACCTACTGGATCAAAACCTTCAAACTCCTCGAGTAAAATCGTCATTGCGATCCCGCCGCGCGGCGGGAGTGGCAATCCAGGTTTTTTCCAACAAAAAGGGTGGCCTTTCAACCACCTAATAAAACCCCATCATACAAGCGAAAACAAAAGAAATATAAAACAAATTATTGGGGTAAGTAATACTCCAGCTAGAACAACCCAAAACTGCATTTTATATAGCTTGTTACATTTGGGATATAGCGTCCAATACCAGACCGCTAAGAACAAGGCAGATATCATGAGCGGTATCGATATAGACACAAATCCAACAAACAAAGAAGAAGGCATCACTAATAAAAACAAATAGGACAATACAAAAGCAAATACCACTTGTGAAGAAACAACAGAAAATAGAGTTATTGGCACTCCGAACGGAATAAGCACAGGCAACAAAATCACCAAACAAGACATCGCATCTGTATTCTGGCTGACATTGCCACCATCAGGGAATATAGTGGGTTCGTTGTTTGATCCACCTTTTTGCACAAAACCACCTTTCCCATCAGGAACGAAGTAAACACCCGACTCAGATCCACCTTTTTGCACAAAACCACCTTTCCCATCAGGAACGAAGTATTTAGCCACAACAAACCTCCACCAATCAATATTTGAACGTGCATGCACATTATATCAAACTATAGGGCAATATGCGACTAAAACCTTCGCGATTGTCAACCATGTCGTGTATAATTTTTATTGACTATGCGACCCATCTCCAAAACCATCAGCCTCATTTTTCTAGCTATATTTATTTCAGCTTCTCTCTTTCTCGCACCCCAATCCCTCGCCGAGGAGTCAACTTTTTTTCCCGGACTAGAAGGAATAAAGGCCAAATCAGAAAACGAACTGCTCAACGAGTTTTGTAATAAACGCTCAGGTGATCTCATGAACTTGGAAACTTGGTATTCAGGCAAATGTGGCGACGGTGTGGACACTCTAAGTGGCGACGGAGTTGGATTTTCCGACATTGTTCTTCTCCAAGGATTAGAGTACTTAAAGGGTCCACAAACCACTGATTTCATTACTTCAATTATTAGGAAACTTAACATAATCAACGAGATAAAAGAAAGCCTTTCTCAAGGCAAAGGACTTCCTTCTCAAGACCAGATCGCCTCCTTAAACGGAGGAGGTTTACTAGGGTCTCTTAGCGGATTAACAGGTAAGCTAGCCACAGTTCGACCCGCTAGCTCTCTGGACTATATCGCCTATATCTCCACCAACTTAAAAAACCATCATGTCATCAATCAAGCTTATGCGGCAGGTCCCGGATACGGTTTTACCGCCCTCTCCCCAATACTCCCTCTCTGGCGCGCCTTTAGAAATATCTCCTACTTACTTTTTGCCCTCGGCTTCGTCCTTTACGGTGTCATGATTATGTTCCGTATCAAGATAGATGCCAAGACCGCTGCTTCTATTCAGCTAGCTATACCCAAGCTTATTGTCACTCTACTAATCATTACCTTCTCTTACGCCATCGTAGGATTTTTGATAGATATCTCCACTGTTCTCTCTGCCATGATAATCGGAGTACTTAAAGCAGGTGGAATTCTAACTAATGTAAACAACATACTTCCCATGATCGCCAGTGGCCAATCTTTACTGGGAGGAATCGGATCTGCTATAATAAATGGTTTTTTGGCTGTCATTGTTTCACCTTTCATATTTTTCAATCTCCTTATTGGAGGCTTGCTTGGAATGTCGGTTGCTTTTGTAGCCGCTATAGCTGGAACCATTAGCGGCATAGGTTTAATTGTCGGAATTATTATCGTAATCGCCGTCGGTTTTTCTTATGTCAAATTAATTTTCAAACTCTTCCAAGCCTTCCTCAGTATTATCATTAGCCTTATATTTAGCCCCATTATACTTCTCGGAAGCCTCTTGCCAGGTTCCAACTCCATAGGCACCTGGCTAATGTCTATCATTGGCAATCTGGCCGTTTTCCCTGTCGCCATCTTCTTTTTAACCCTTTCGTATGCCCTTTTATGTCAGCCAATACTCACTCTCATTCCCGATATAGTTCAGGCTTCTGCAGGCACAGTCGGTGTCGCCGCAGGCAAGCTTGGACTCAATATTAATTTCATTACCAAGGATACTTTGGAAAACATACTGGGGGTCAAATCACTTGCTGACGATGGCATTATCTGGACCCCACCTCTCACCATTCCCGGCGCAGGAAGCACTTGGACCAAAGGAGGAGCCCAAACAGGCACTGCAGCAGGAAGCGAGGGAAGTCTTATGCTTGCCACTATCGGCTTCGGCCTCCTAATGATGGCCAGCAAATACTGTGAAATGGTCGAAAAGGCTCTGAAGACACCTCCATTCCCCTATGGTGCCGCCATCGGCGAAGCCCTCAAATTTGGATACAACCAAGCAGGAGATCCAAACAGTGGCTGGCGAAAATCTGGACCAGGAGCTTTTATTGATGCTTTTGCACAAAGAAGATATGAAAATACAGTCAATAAACTTCCCGGAAGAACATCAGGCACAACGACTTTTGACGATATGTCGCCAATCTTGGGTCAGCCAAAGGCCTAACCCCCCCCACTACCAATCAGCCAACTTGTCTCCCCAAGACCGAGCCTTTTTTATCTTTTCAGATTGAAAGTTAATGTTTAAGCCTACTTCCTTCATTTTTTCTTTGAAGTACGAAGCGCTATCGTAAATTCCCTTACCATCAAAATTTCCCTCGGGAAAAAAAGTTTTTTCTATCATATTTACAACAGCTTTTATATCTCTCCTGTTTACATTATTAGGGTCGCGATAATATCTTATTAAATCACTTATTCTTTCTTGAATATATTTGTTTCTACTCCCGCCTTTGTACCAATAAACTTTTTCATAACCACTGATCATCGCATCTATACTAACTGGATTTCCAATTATTTTGTCTTCTGCTACTTTGGCATCCAAGATAACCGAAAACAAATTATTTGCCCATGTAGTATAAGGGGAACTACCCTCAAGAAGTTTACTGTCTACCACTCCTTTTATTTGATCTACTGTTATCGGAGCTGACTCGTGTTGTTCCAACTCTCTCATTTCATTCCAAAATGGTACAAACCCTAAGTCAACGTGTTTTCTCAATTCAGCTTTAACCAAGTCATCATTTTGTTTGATACCAATTTCATAGTTCAAACCTGCTCGGACAACTGAACCAGAAACATCCTCCAGCTTATCTCTCTTTATTTTGCCGTCTTCATATACTCCAGTTTTGGAGACTCCATACTGGGCATCAATACCTGTAATTCTGCACAAATCTCTACCCATTAATCTAAACAGCTCTATTTCTTTGGGGTCATTCAACCTTAATCTAGTCTTAATTTTACGCCTGAGTTCGGCAGAAATTGTGGAATCATCGATATTTACAGCCTTAAGAGGTTCACTCACAGATTTCTGTCTTAAAACTTGATCATAAATAACTACAACCTCCGCTACAATATTTTTTCCATGCAAGTCCTTCATTCTTAATATTTGCGAAAGCGCGGCATCAAACCCCGTAAAGACTCTATGATCTATGTCATCTTTAGTTTTCGCATCATCGATTTCAATGGCAATATCATGAAGTTTCGCGACACTGATTAAGATTTCCTTTTCAGGGTCTACTCTAGTTTCAACAGCACCAGCTCCACCAGTGGTTGCAAACAGTCTCTTTGACAAATTATCTTTAATTGAGTAGACTCCAGAAAAATATTTTCTCACCTTATCAAAAGGTGTCGACCCCAAAGTTTCATCTTCAGGTAACCCTACCAAACCAGCCTTCAATCTTGTTTGAAGAAACTGGGCAAGCATATCAGCCTGCATATCACTCCAATGTCGATCTGTTTGAACGTAGGTTACTAATGACCCAATCTCATTAGTCAAGTTATTAAGATTTGTCAAAGCTCGGCTCTTTTCTGCTTCAGAAACTGCTCTGCGCCACTGACCTCTTACGGTCGCCTCTTCAAATAGATAATCTTGCTTCCCAACACCTCGCTCTTGAGAAGTAGGAAGTATTTCTCTCAGGTATATGAGCCTCACTTCTTCGATTGCAGAGGTATCCATCGAACGAATTCTGCTTACAATTCTGTCTATCTCGTCCTGATTTTTTCCAGATGCCGTTAAAATCAGTCCAATCTTTGTGTAAAACTCCCCATCCAACCTAATCGCTTGATCATTAACAAATCTATCATAATAATACCGTTCATTTTCTCGGATAACCTGATCAACACTCTTCTTTTCTGTGTTTTCCATCGGTTCTGGAGTTGGAATACGGCTTTCGGGAGCTCCTGGTCCGTGATCAGTTTCTGATTCAGGGCCCCGAGCATGTTTATTTTTTTCTCTTTCCTCTTTTACACGGTCGACATTTATGTTGATATGATTTAAGAATTTTTCTGCTTGTTCCGTTTTCATACCACCGGCTGCTTCAGGTACTTCTTCAAAAACGAGCCTTCTTGCCATATTAAGAATCACTCTTTGTCTTCCTTTTTCATCATCGTCTCCTTCAATCAAAGGCTGAACTTTAATACTATGGTCAATCAACCTCAGAGCTGCTTGTCTATTTCTATCCAAATCTTCCCTCTTTTGAGCAGGGTTCTCAACTCTGGGCACCTTTGTTGCCTCTAGAATATCCTTCTCCAACTCCGGATACCACACAGTTCCTTTGGGCTCTTCTTCTGGTCTTTCAGCTTCTCCATCGGGGCCACCACTATTGCTTCCACCTATTTCTTCCTCATCTACTGGAATGGCATCCACAACTTCAAAACCTTCTTCTGGCGCAGCCGAGGTGCTTTCTCTTTTCCATTCATCAGGTGTTATTCCTCTCGCAATCATATTTTTAACAAAATCATCTGGATAAGGGAAGTGTGTATCAGGATCAACAAACACGTTCCAAGCACTAGCTAATATTTGCTCATCGGTGAGACCTGGACTCTTTGTTATTTCCTGTTCCTCACTTAAAACGCTTGCTGCAGCAGCTTTATCTTGCACGGTAATTGGTGGCTCAGGTTTCTTCTTTTCCACTTCAGATTCAGGAGAAACAACCACCTTATCGTTGCTCATTTTATTCACCCTCGCATCAAAGCGATCCAAAATATCCCTTGGGATACTCTCTCTACCGTTCATTTCGATCTGCTTCGCTACCGCAACTGCATATTTATCGCCTAATGGTTCTATCGGAGCGTATTCAATTTCTGCCATTTTTGTTCAAAATTGATCCTAATTTAGAAATTTTCACTAGTCAAATTATACCACGACCCCTAAATTCTCAAGCCTAACCTTGTGATCATCAAACATTTTCCTGCCTTCCTCGGTGCTCGCATATCCAAGCATTTTTATCCTCATTAGACCTCTCAATATCAAAATTTCATCACTCCTTGCTTCAGGGTCCATAGTTTCCCAAGACTTCATCTTAGCCTCCCATTTGTCCTTAGCTAACCTTTTGAGCTCCACAAAAAGAGGGTCTGAAGTCAACTCAAGCTTCCAAATCTCGTTTTGATCAACCTTCTTCTTCTCTGCCTCCTTCGGGAAAATTTGCTTTTCAAGCTGCTTTTTCTTTTTTTCTATTGCTCTCATTTTTTCGTAAACCTCCATATTTACCCCAAAAGCATCTTGAATTTGTCTCTTTACTCCTTGCCAACCGTCCTCATAATTTCCCTCGACTAAAAACTTTTTTACCCTTTCCAGTTGATTCCTTAGTTCCGGATACTTATCTATCTCCCCGGGGCTTGTAATTCTCGTCAATGTTGTCAGAACAGCGGACCCCTCTGTATAAACCTCTTCAAGTACTGGTAACAACTTATCTACTTCCAAACCGGCTTCATTTTCTAGCCATCTTTTTGATAATTTCCATCCTTCAGGGTCATCACTTCTCTTCTGAGGTTCTGTCATAAACATAATTCCGCTTAGAATACCCCTTGCAGCCTCAGGTCGAAAATTATTACTATCAACTAACTCAGCCAGCTTTCCACTTTCAGTCTTAATTCTATCCAGAGCTATCATCCTTAGGCGGTACCAACCCATGTTTATATAATGATTTTCATTCCTTGGAGATACGTGGTTCAAAATCAAAAGAAGATCTTCCACTTGGCCAACTTTTTCAAACATTACCCTTTGTTTTTCCTTCATCTCTTTTGCTTCCTCAGACTCTGGAATTGCTGTACTCGTTTCTATAGCCTCATCTGAAATCTGATCTCCAGTTATGGCCTGATCTAACCCTTCCACTTGTTGTTTGTCAACACCATTTGAATCTATCTTCAAATTTTGCCTCAAAAAATCCAGGGCTCTTTGAGGATCACCAAAAGGAGTCTTTTCTTTATATCCACCCATTACCTTGGCTGCCCAATAAATCTGAAGTTTATAAAGCCTTATTTTATCCTCAACATTTGGAATTCTCTTCTTCAATTCATCCAAAGCCAGTCTTTTTGCTTCTTCAAAAATCCGACGGTCATCTTTTTTGTTGTAATCTTTTGTAGCATCAATCAGGTGCTTTGCAATTTCCGGGTAATAAACAAAATCGGGATTTTTCTCAGGCAGGTTCGTCTCAGAAGATTTCTTTTCCAAGATTGTGCCATCTTTTGAAGCCAAATCTCCTTCATTTTCTTGGTTCGGCAACTCAACACTTTCAATTATCGGAAGAGTGTTTTGTTGAAGGTCATTCAATATTAAGGATTCACCTTCTCGTTCCCCACCTTTTTTCTTCTTTGCTCTTGATTTCTTGCGCTCACCTCTTCTACCTGGAAACAATGAAGCATCAAACATTCTCTCTTCTTCAAAATCAAAGTCATCCTCTCTTTTATATTTTTTATTCAGTATAAAACAAAATCTATTGAACAAGAAAATTCGCATATCACCATTATCTTAGCATTACCAAACCTCATATCTATGGATTACTTATCCGATGGGCAAACACCAAAGTAGAGTAAGGTACTTTGGCAAGATAGGCATGAATGAGTGTCTTTAGGCTTTATCAAAGCTGCATCCCACCTAGCTCTTTTTTAACCTTTTCGCTGAGATACATTTTCATCAGAGACTGATACGGAACATCTTTGGCGTTGGCCAACTGCTTTATTCTGGCTAAGAGTGATGATGGAAGCCTTAGGGATATCGACTCTGTGCTTGACTTGAGATTTGAAAAGATAACCTCTTCAGCCTTTGACCAATCGACATACTCAGTAGAATCATGACTGGACCAGAACTTTGCTCCTCAGCCTCATTTTTAAAAATTGGAACTTTTTTAATGTTTTTCATATATTTTTAGTTCTTTTTTATTCATATCTCGTATCGAGATCACTCTCACTTTATTATTTCTGATTGTAAAAGAAATAAATAATTTTCTATTCTGGTTTGTCTTTCCAAGTGCCTGAAAACGCTTTTCTAAGACCGAGTGTTTTGATCTACGGCAACTAAAAAAGGTTGATTAAAAAATCTCCTCCGATTCCCAGCTTAATAATAATTCTCCGCAGTGATTACTCTAGTCTTTGCTTCTGGGTATCTATTTGTAAAAGCTTTCGACACCGATCCTTTGTCGAATTTAATCTCACAAGCATACATTTCCCCGTGTCGACTCAAAACTAAATCTACCTCAGAACCATCCTTGGTTCTCCAAAAATTCATCTCAAAACCATAATCTCCATAACTATTCACCTTCATTACTTCACTCACAACAAAGTTCTCAAACAATGCTCCTTTGTCAGCTCTATTGTCTACATCTACAAAATTATTAATCAAGCCATTTCTAATCCCATTATCATAAAAATATATCTTTGGTCTCTTTATTATTTCCTGTCGCTTATTACCCATCAAAGGATAAACTCGAAAGAGTATATAGCTTTGCTCAAAAATTTCTATATATTTTTGTATAGTCCTTACGTCTACGCTCAACTTCGAGGCAATCTCAGCATAATTAACCATGTTCCCCACCTGAAATGCCAACAGTTTGAGCATATCACCAGCCACTTTTTTGTTTTCTATCAAATGCAGATCGACAATATCCTTAAAAATTACACTTTCTGATAACGACCTCAAATAAATCTGATCCGTAGAATTGTTGACCAAAAAAGGATAATTACCATAAACTAGTAAATGTTTCGTCATTTCTTTCAAATTAAACAGTCTTACCCTCATTTCTTTATTGCCTAATATATTCTCTATCACATCAAAATTCATTTCTTCTTCCACTTCTGTCTGGTAAAAATACTCCGACACGGTGAGTGGCCACATCTTATATTCAATTTTTCTCCCCGCTAGACTTTCTGCAGTCTTATTCTTAATATTCAAGGCCGATGATCCAGTTATTATCACTTTCTTTTCTGGCATCAAATCATGAATGATTTTTACCGCCCTACCTGGATTGCTGAGCAAGTGCACTTCATCCAAAACAATAAAGTCAGAACCGCCAAAATTCTGTTTGTAAACTAAACTATCAAAGGTTTCAAACACTTTCCTTAATCTTTCCTCGTCCAACAAAAAGTACTTTGCATCCGGAAATAGTCTTTTTAGCACCGTCGTTTTACCCACCTGTCTTGGTCCTGATAGCACCAAAACCAGGCCATACTTCTCAAAATGATCTTTTAGTTTTTTATCTATCTGTCTTTCCATTCTCATGTTTCAATTGTATCACACAACGCCTTAAAAAATACTACCAATCATACAGCGGATTGTTCCAAAAGATCCTACCAAACACACATACAGGCACAAACCATACTACGCCAACCTCATTTTCAATAGAGACTAGAAGGAACGTCTTTCGCATTAGCTAACTGTTCAATTCTAGTCAATAGTGGCGATGACAGTCTTTTTTCCCAAACCCCACCGGACACGATATACTTAAAGATGAAATGTGCAATGTAAAATTTGCAATGTAAAATATCCATGGCCATCCAGCAACACCCACTACCTCAGGACATCAGTGCCTACCGTTTCCGCCTAATTGGAGACATGACTATCAAGCAGTTTGTCTCCCTTGGTATCGGTATTGTCATGTCTATCCTGTTCTACAGCTCTCCCCTACCTTTCTTCTTCAAGTATCCCCTCGCCTTTGTCTTTCTCCTTCTGGGAGTCGGTGCCGCCTTTGTCCCTGTCCAAGGTCGTACTCTGGATACTTGGATTCTTGCTTTTCTCCGCTCCATCTATGCTCCCACCCAGTTTGTGTGGAAACAAACAGCTTTAGAAAACATTACTTCCGACACTGCTTCTCCCACCAGCGCCGCCAATCAACAGCTGGCACCGGTCGTCTCCAATGCCAAGATGCAAATCAGCACCGGTATCGTTCCGTCATCCACTGCTCCTACCCCAATAACTCCAACCGTAACCATCACCCCACCCACCACAGAAGCAGCACCACCAGCGGTTCCACAAACCATAATTCCACAAAAATCCGTCCTTGATAATACAATTTCTGCCCTCTCCCAGCCCACTGACATTCCCACACAGGAAGCAAACCCTGTCATTCTGGTATCGCCTTTAGCCCCGGACCTGGCTCCGGGGGCAGCCGAAGAATCTCACTCCAGCACATCAACCGCTTCTATCTCTCCATCCTTCAACCCTCCAATTTCACCTCCGGCTTCGACCATTGTCATTCCGGCCAGCGAGCCGGAATCTATACAAATTACTCCAGCTGCCACACCACCAATAGCCAGCCAGCTTCCCATCCCCTACACACCCACCACTCCGAATACTCTTGTGGGACTAACCATCACCCCGGATAGCAAAATCCTCGACGGAGTTTTGGTGGAGATTCAAAAAAACGGTCTTACCTCCCGAGCTACCAAGAGTAACAAACTCGGCCAATTTATGTTTGCCCGTCCTCTGGAGGATGGTCTTTACCAAATCTTCGCGGAAAAAGATGGCTTTTCTTTTGCTCCCTATTCTCTAGAATTAACCGGCACTATTATCCGACCCCTAAAAATCCAAGCCCAATAAAAATGCCAGACAACATAAAATCCTCTACCCAAGAACATCTCGATATCTATACCATCAAGAATCATCTCGTCTTCCTCAAAGACGGTTCGTGCTCCCTTGTCCTCAAAACTACCGCCATCAACTTTAATCTTCTCTCCGAAGAAGAGCAAGACGCCACTATCTATGCCTATGCCGGACTTCTGAACTCCCTTTCATTTTCTATCCAAATTCTTATCCGCTCGCAAAGAAAGAATATCTCCGACTATATAAATCTTTTAGACAATCGCATCCAAACCACCCCTTCCCAAAAAGTCAAAGAAAATCTTCTATCTTATCGTCAGTTTGTCAAATCCCTCGTGAAGGAAAATCGTGTCCTTGAGAAAAAGTTTTATGTCATTGTCTCTTTCTCGGCTATCGAGCTGGGCGTGACCAAAGGGACGTTCAATCCTTTTGCCAAAGAACCTCAAAAGCCTCCATTTGACCTCGAATACATCGAAGAAAAAGCTTCCATGGCTCTTTACCCGAGACGGGACCATATTATTCGTCAGTTTGCCCGTATTGGTCTCAAAGCCAGTCAGCTAACTACCAGTGAATTGGTCACTCTCTTTTACACCATTTACAATCAGGGTAGTATTTCCTCAACTTCCGTCAATCCCACCACACCTGTCTCCTAAATTATTCCTGATTAAGTTATACTTAAAGCATGGCTTTCAACCTATTTGCGTTGGGTAAAAAACGCACCCCAGAAGAATCTCCTCCCAATAATTCGAACCCGCCAGTGACGGGTCCCAGTCTGACACCTGACAACTCCCAACCAGCATCTCCCCCAGCACCCCGGTCCAAGCAGCCGGCCCAATCCAATCAATCCGTCCAAGATATTATTGCTCCTTCCGCTATCGAAGTTGATTTTTCTCATATCAAAATCGACGATATCTTTATCCGTACTCTTTTCGTCACCGGCTATCCGCGGTATGTATCCGCGAACTGGCTCTCACCTCTCATCAATTTCAATCACTCTCTGGATATTTCCATGTTTGTCTACCCGACCGATTCCAAAGACACTCTCGAAGGTCTCCGCCACCGCATCGCCGAAATGGAAGCCGAAATCAACACCGATATCGAGAGAGGTCGTATCCCCCAAGCTGCGACCGAAGCAGGGCTAGAAGATGCCAAGGTTCTCCAATCCCAATTGGTTAAAGGTGCCGAAAGATTTTTCCAATTTTCTCTCTATATCAGTATCTCAGCCGAATCGGAAAAGGAGCTAAACACTACTACTGCTCAGGTCCAATCTATGCTTGCCTCCCTGCTTATCATCAGTAAAGTATCCTCTCTCTCCATGGAAGAGGCTTTCAAAACTACTCTGCCATACTGCAAAGACAAACTGATGCTCACAAGAAACATGGACACCACCTCTCTCTCTACCACCTTCCCTTTTACTTCTTCAGAACTTTCAGACAACCAAGGTGTACTCTATGGGATAAATGCTCATAATGAATCTCTCGTCATTTTTGACCGTTATTCACTGGAAAATGCCAATATGCTTATCCTTGCTACTTCGGGCGCTGGTAAGAGTGTAACCTATAACGAAACTGTACTTATCAAAAACTCGGCCAATGAAGTAAAACGAGTCAAGATAGGACCTCTAGTTGAAAAAATCATTTCCAAAAAAGGTTCGATCAAAATTGATGAAGAGATGATTGGAAATATCGATCCAGGTATCAAAGTGTATTCCTTCAATCCCAAAACTCTCAAGGGCGAGTGGTCAAAAGTAACTGTCGCTGCCAAAAAAGACGCGCCTAAAGACCTATATAAATTTACCACCAAGTCAGGAAGAGAAATCACTACTACCGCCGATCACAACATGCTCTCTCTGAAAAATGCCCAAATTCAAGTAGTCAAAAGTGATTCCATAAGACCCGGAGACTTTATTCCTCTACCCCGCTTAATACCTGAATCGGTTTCATCTACTACCAAAAAATCTCCATACTATTACGAGCTTCTAGGATACTATATTGCCGAAGGTTGTGGTCTAGAATATACAATCGTAATAAATAATATGGAGGAAGAGGTTCTCGACCGAGTTGATTATCTTTGCCAAAAATTGGGGTTCAAACACAAACCACTTCATAACTATGGTCTTGTTAAGGGTGTTTCTATCAACTCAAAACCACTAATTAGAAAATTAAAACTAGACAAATGTTTTGGAAAATCAGGAACCAAAAAAGTTCCCACCACTCTTTTTTCTCAAAAAAATGATTCAAAGGCTGCCTTCCTCAAAGCTTACTTTGATGGTGATGGTTGCGTCGAGCAGCACGAAGTCACTTGTACTACCAAATCAAAGCAACTAGCTTCCGACCTTAGTTATTTACTCTTCAACTTTGGCATCATCGTCAGGATCAAACCCAAGTTCAAAAAAGCCGTCAACTCCAATCACAAAGGAGGTCTTTATTATCAGATTACTATTTCTGGCCAAAAAAATCTCAGTCTATTTTCTCAACACATAAGCTTTAATCTGACTCGGAAAAAAGAGAAATTATTAACTCTTCTTGGTAAAAAGGCCAATTCTAACGACGATATCATCCCCAACCTCAAACAACCACTCACAGAGATCTACCAATTACTCTACCCCGGAAAAGTCGGTGCTCCACAGAAATTAATCGATATCAAAAATGAAGCTTTTAGACCTACTCCTAGTGAACTCCAAAAACTCATCGATAAATTTAGGCTTCGAATTAATTCAATAAACGATCAAGAAAAACCAATTACCGAGCTTGTCAGTCTCCCACAATGGCAAAATTTAGCCGATATTGGTACCAAAAGCAAAAAGCTCAACAAACTTCTTTGGAAACAACTTGGACATACATGGCAAACCATGAAAACTATGACCGTCGTCCCCAGTGTCAGCACTGTTTTACATGTCTATCAAACTACTTCAGGTGTCCAAATCAGTAAAGAATACCTCTTCAACAGTTTGTATACCACTTCAAAAAGTTTAGGTGTTACTTTCAGGAGCATTGATCCGACACTTCAAACTACTCTTGCCACCACTCAAGCCAATACTTCCTATGACAGAATCTACCAAGGCAGTCAGTTTCTGCTTAAAAAATATATTGAAACTCAAGATAACGTTAAGAAAGCAGAAACAATTATCCGTCGTTTGGAGACTCTCTGCAAAGCCGATCTGTTTTGGGATCCCATCACCAGAATCACCAAATTGAAAAGCAAACGACCTTTTGTCTACGATCTTACCGTCGACAATGAAGTGTTTTTGGCCGGCTTTGGTGGCATGTTTGTTCACAATTCTTTTGCCGTCAAGCTTGAGATCCTTCGATCCCTCATGTTCGACTGCCAAGTCATCATCCTCGATCCGGAAAACGAATACGAAATGGTGACCAAATCTGTCGGAGGTAATTACTTGTCCTTTAGTACCAGTTCTACCAACAAGATCAATCCTTTTCAAATCGCGCGCCCCAAAGAAAGTACCGAGGACGAGATCGGCTACAAGTACCTCTTTCTCATGTCTCTCCTCAAAATCATGATCGGTGAGATGAATCCGATAGAAGAAGCTACCATGAACCGCGCCCTCGTCCTCTGCTACCGCCAAAAAGGTATTACCGAAGATCCGGCCACTCACGTTATGGAGCCACCCCGCATGGAAGACCTTTACCGCGCCCTGATCGGTATGGAAGAATCTGTCTCCAAAACTCTAGCTGCTCGGCTAGAGCGCTATGTCATGGGTGGTGTCAAAGGTATCTTTGACCAGCAAAGTAATATCGATATCAATGCTCCCGTCACCGTTTTTACCCTTCGAGATACGGCAGATGAGATCCGTCCGATTATCATGTTTATGATTCTCGACTTTGTTTGGAATCAAGTCCGTAAAGACCTCCGAAAACGTATGCTGGTCGTCGATGAGGCGTGGTACCTGATGCGCTACGAAGACTCTGCCAAGATTCTCCAAGGCTTTGTCAAGCGCGCCAGAAAGTACTACTTCGGAGTCTCTATCATTTCCCAAAACGTCGATGACTTCTTGGGCTCTGCTTACGGTAAGGCTATCATTACAAACTCCGCTCTCAAGCTCCTTCTCAAGCAATCCCCTGCCGCTATCAATCAAATCGCCGAAGTCTTTTATCTCTCCCAAGGCGAAAAACAACTTCTTCTCTCGGCCGGTGTTGGAGAAGGTATTTTCTTCGCCGGTATGAACCACGTCGCTATCAAAATCATTGCTTCTGCGGACGAACATGCTCTTGCTACCAGTAAGCCCGCCGAAATTCTAGAGGCCAAAAAGCAAGCCCAAATCCAAGCCGCCGCCGAAGCCGCCTCTCAAAACACCACTTCCTAACCATGGCCAACTACGAAAAACAAATTAACGATTTAGGACGTGTCCTTAATTATGTTGGTCGAAAAATTGATCTTGAAAAAGAACCCGAGGCTCGTAAATGGTGGTATATAGGTTACAACTACTACGAACCATATTTCGAATACTTTGACTCTGAAGAAAATAAAATACGTGAATTATCTCCTCAATTTACCAGAAACAGTCAAAATATAGTTGACGGCGATACTTTCTATAAATTCATTTCTCCAACAGAGGTCGGAGAAATGATAAATCTATTTCGACTTCGTTCACAGCCACTCCCAGAAAAAGAAAAAAAGAAAAAAGAAGACAATAAAGAGGAAGAGAAAGAAGAAGAAACTCCAGCCGAGGCTGAAGAAGAAAAAGAAAAACCAAAAACTCTCGAACCAGAAAAAGGTCCTCCTCCCACCAAAGAAGACTCCACTGTCCCAGCCGAGCTCGAAACCCTTGTGTATCAATACAAACTCGCGAAGGCCA
>CAZUFH010000004.1:0-818 GCA_964618885.1 uncultured Pseudomonadales bacterium | reverse complement strand
CAAAAGAGCACTCAATGTTCGAAACATCCGACATCAGGCCGAACTTCGCCGAGAGGAAAGACTAGCCAAACTCCAAGGACCAGAAAGAGAGAGACAGAGAGAGATAGAGGATATAGAAAAAGATCTCTATCTAGTCAAAACTATCAATCCCAAAGCCGAATCTGCTTCTATCATTTCCCAAAACATCGAAAGAGTTTCCCGCCAGGCTGTCATTGCTGAAATCGCTATTATCCAAAAAAACAACCCCGAGATTACGATCTCAACGGCCCAAATAAACAGAGCTGTCGAAGATCTAAAATACGACTCCCTTACTGGCGCCAATCTTACCTACGAAAAACTGAGCCTCAATTCTCGCTTTGCTCTAGCAGCCCAAGGAGTCATCTTTGACCCAGAAATAAATAACCTCATCGATCAAGGCAAGGCTTTTAATGACTCTCTAGAAATCAATGAGTATTCTGAAGAACCTGATCAGATCCAAAAACAAATTGATATTTTAGGTGACAAGATCCAAAAAAATATTGACACCCATACTGAAAGCTTTGTTCTTGAAATCAAAAGAATCAACTTAGATATTGATGACAATCTAGAGAAAGCCCAAAAAGAACAAGCTGCCCTTCTAGAAGGCTTGATCAAAATAGTACCAAATCCTAGGTCACCTCTCCCGGCAGACGAACCCTCACCACTCCACCAGCATGCGGCAGAACTGGAAGCCGCTCTCCGTCAATTTGATCCACGACTGAGCATCAACCCAAACGAAGCTGGTGCCAAAGCCATTGAAATACTAAAGATTACCGGAGAAACACGTGAGATAGGGCCGG
>CAZUFH010000003.1:0-23962 GCA_964618885.1 uncultured Pseudomonadales bacterium | reverse complement strand
GATCGGGTCGGAAAACCCGACCCCTACGTAGGTGACCTTTTCGTAAAGAAATTACAGTTTGGGATACAGGTACTCCGAGAAAAGATATTGAAGTGAGAGGTAGGCATAGATAAGGACGAGATATGATGGCTGGATGACAAAGACTGTAATGCTCGTAAAACAGGCGATGACTAGTGGAATGATTCGCATATCGTAAAGTATTTTTCGTAGGCGGTTTTGGGCACCTGGCTGTCTTTCTGTAATGGGATAAAGGCAACTGAGGGGTATGATAGACCCTTTGAAGAGGTTGTCTTTCCAGGTTCTGCCAAAGGTAGATAAACTAATAAATATTTTTTCCGGAATGGGATCTTTTAGATTGAAGAAACCTTTGATATCCGAGACGACGGTTTGCCACGGATGATCTAGTTTGTCCGCGATAAAGATAGTGATAAAGCTAAATGGAATGGTCCGATATTTTCTCTTTCTTAAAAAAGGGAAAGCTAAGATTAGAAGAAATTTGGGAATGAAAGCAAGTGGAGTCCCGGTTCCGATGATGGTCATCGTGAGATGTAGGGGCAGTCCCAGAATTACCAAGACGAGAAGAAAGATGTAAAAAAGGTCGAGCGTTTTCTTGGACACTGAGCCTTCTTTTTTGGGTGGAGGGGTGGGAGACAGGGGAGGTGTGTAATTAGACGGCCCGGGAGTCACAATGGCGAGCAATCCCGGAGGCGGAGTGAGAGTGGTAGAGGGAAGAGGTAGGGTGGGAAAGGAGGAGGGTGAAGCTGAAGGGGTAATAGATGTGAGGGGCGTAATGGTGGTGCCGTAAGTAATGAAGAAGTCAGGAAACAGAGTTGAGTTCCCCGCGGCATCGGTAGCTGACGCTTTGATAGTGTAAGTATATCCGCCGATCAGAGTGTCTAGTGTGTACTGCCAGAGTCCGGAGGATATATTTCCGGAATAAACTTTATTGGTACAGGTCGGTATATTGGATGGACAGACCAAGATTATTTGAAAATTAGATGAAGCTTCCACGCTACCTTCAATGAGTGGGTTAGCGATGCTCGCGATAAGGTAACGGTTCTCGATATCAGGAATACTAGAGGGATCATTTGTGTTCCAAGTGAGTGTAGTAGAGTCAACTTGGGTAATGGAAATAAAAGGAGGAATAGAGTCTAGATAAAAAGTTCTGGTCTCGGAGCTGGCTGAGATACCCGCATCGCTGTAAGCGATAACTTTCCAAGTATGATACCCCTGGGCAAGATCGGTCTTAAGAGTGACGTAATAAGTGCCGGCCGAAGCGGTGGCGGAGTAAAAATAAAAATCGACCGAGGTGAGTGAGTCGGAAAGACCGGAAGCAAAGACTGCGTCATCTAAATATAAGTCATAGTGATTAAGGGGGCTCACCGGAAGAGGGGTGGGTCTTAGCCAGGATAAGGTGGGCCTGACGACGTTTAGGGTGGCGTTGTTTGTCGGGGCTACGAGGACTGGCCCATTGAACGATTGGTCTAGGACGGTGGCCGAGACATTGGAAGTGGAGGCGTAAACAGACCCACTTAATATAGATATACAAACAATTAAAGATAGAAAACTAGCAATAACCTTGGTCACAATTTAAGTATAACGGAAGTCCGTCTAGTTTTGTCTGAATGACGTTGTTTGACAATTTGATTACTAAGTTGAGGGTGAAGATTAAGAAAATGGAGTAAGGGGGATGGATTGCCACACCCCGCCGATGGCGGGGTTCGCAATGACAAAAGAAAAACCCCCTTGTGGGGGTTTTGATTTTATTTGTGTTCGATTTGTTCGATTTCTTTTTTGAGTTCGGTGACTTCGGCCTCGAGCTGTTCTTGGTGTCTCTTGCTTCGTTTGCTAAGAAGCAAGATGACTAAGAGAACTGAGATGATGGCCACCAGAGAATAAATTACGAGACGGATAGGGAAAAGCCAGAAGAAAATAGTGGCGGTAGTCACAGCACCGGTGGTGCCATACGCGAGATTCAAATCGGCTTTGTAGCGGCCCCAGCCCCACTTTTGATTCCAGGAGGTGGTGAAATCTCTCTGGGTCTCTGGGAAGATGTTACCTGCATCTACGGGGATGGTTGCGACTTTGGAATTTAAGGGATTGGAGATGGTGATACTGCCTTTGGGCGAAACATGAACGTCCGAAAGACTCTCCAGAGTACCTATAAAGTTCACCGGTCCTTGTTCGGTGAATTTTGGAGCCGAAAAGGCGGTGATGTTGAGCTTTTCCGTAATCGGTCCAGCAACGGTGAAATAAATCAGAGTTCCGACCCTTTGACCGATGATGGAAGCAGTTTTTTTGAGCTGTCCTGGTTTGACGTCGGCATTTGGCATGTAGGTAAGCATGGCGTAGTGACCACCTGGGAGGGCGGTGGTGGGGACTTTGACTTTGATATTTACAATTTGAGTAGCCTTGGCATCGACAGGGATAAGCTCGGGGGCGGAGATCCAAGTGGCCAGAGACCAGCGATTTCCAGCAGACTGGATTACCGGAACAGGAGTGCCCTGGGTATCATAGACGATAAAGTCTTGGACACTAACGGTGTAGTTTTGAGCTTGTTCGGAGTCGTTTCTGACCTTCAATTGAGCCGAGATGATTTCTCCTGGCTTACCTGATAAAACTAGGCGTGGAGGAATGGCAGTGATGACTGATTGGGCAAAGGCAGGAGAAGCCATGGAAAGCCCGATTGGGAGGATGGCTCCGATGGAGAGGGCTACTGTGAGACTGAAAAATAGGACTTGGGAGTTGATTGGGTGGGCAGATATTTTCATTTTTTTGTTATTTTGTTTGGTGGAGTGAGATTGCCACGTCGCCTCGCTCCTCGCAATGACGTCAGAAACTGGCGGTGGCGGTATAGGTAATTTGGTTTTCATAGTCACCAGCAGCTTGGGTGGCGGCGACCGATACACGGTAACAAACATTGGCAGTGTGTGCGTCAGACGTGCCAGTACTGGACATAATGGTCTGGACCAAGGGTGAGTCTGGATCGGCAATGGAAGGGAAGTCTCTCACATTGAAAGTAGCACCGGTGGAGGTAAAAGGGACGGTGGCCAGATTGACCGACTTTAGAGTATAACCAAAGCCGGGATGAGCGGCAGCTGTATCCCAAGTGTCAGAAACGGTTTCCGAAGCGGAGCCTGCGTCTCCTAAAGTGTCGATAATAAAAGGTGTAGTGCCACCGTCTTTACCCAGCTGATCGTTTTCTTGAGCGGTCACAATATAGCCGTTAACGGCATTGGTAGAGACGGTAAGGAGGTGAGCGGCGTCCATAAAGGTATTTAGAGTGAGGGTGCCAAAGGGAACAGCCAGGGGAGCATTGACACCCGCAGAGGTGTCGACATCAGTCTGGTTTGCAACGCCTGTACCGCAAGGATTGGCTCCGGAAGCAATGCCAGCGATGGAGAAACTAATACTCGGATCTACTGTAGCAGTGACACGTACCGATTCTATGACACCGATTTTACCGGTGGTTTGGTCGGTGGGTGTTCCTTCGGGATCGGCGCCATTGACAAAGTTCTGAACTTTAAAAGAGTAGGTGTCAGCAGTCCCCTCTGCGTGACCAGATTTGGGAGCAGGGGCAATGGGAGTGTTAGTGCCATTTGTTGCTCCGATATTTAGAACTATGGCGGTTCCGACTCCGCCGGTGCCGGTGTAGTGATACTCAAGACAGTGCCAACCTGAAGGGCAGCTGGTGCCTCCGGAGACCGTGGCGACAGGGGTGGTGAAGGTATAGCCGGAAACGTTTGAGGCGGTACCAGCGACGCCGCTAGCAAAGTCGAAGCCAGTGGAGTCTGGGAAGGTGTCGTTGAAATTTGAAGTGGCTGCCGGGATGAGAACACGGAAGAAACCACTAGCGATAGAGGAAGCGGTGGTAAAGGAAATGACGTGTTGGGGTTTGGATTTGAGGTATATCACATCAGTGTCATCCCCATCTCCGGCGGCTAGATTGCCGGTAAGAGTAAATTCATCGGCATCAACAATAGAATCGATAGTGTAGGAGCCGGTACCGATGGTAAGGGAGTCACCGACCTTGAGGCCAGCAGTGGAAACAGAGTAATATTCGGCTGCGCTGGCGGTGTAGATCCAGACATGAGAACTGCCGGCTACGGTAGGGGTCTTGACTCTACCAGCAAAAGAAAGGCGTGAAGTTTGAAGGGTGTCCTGAACCACGCCAAGATTGGCGGAGCTAATGGTGGAAGGACGCTGTAGTGAGGAAAGTACGAGTACAGTGATAGTGGAGGCGGTAACAATTAGTCGTTTTAGTTTCATGGATAAATTAAATATGCTACTAATCTAAGTCGATGTCAAGGTGGTCTTTTTTAATTTTTGTGGTTTGAAAGATGACTATAAGGAAGGTAACTGCGAATGATATGCCAAGAGTAATTTTAAAGGGCAGAAAGATAACATAAATGGAGTTTTCGGCGTTGGCATTGTCGGTTTTGATCGAGACCACCATTTTGTGCAGCCCCATATTTCCGAGGTTTGGTGAGAAAGTAAAACGATTGCCATCATTATTTATCAGAGTTCTCTTGGTTTTGGAGATGACATTCATGGGTAGGATACCTTCGAGATAAACTGGTTGGTCGTCCCGAGCCGTAATCTTAAAAAGACCTTTGGTTTCGGCGTTGTAATCCCCGGAGTTCGCGACGGAGGCGGAAAAACTGACGGGAGTGATGTTATCCGAAAAGTAGTATCTCCCTATTTTGAAGGTGGCTCCGGATACTGGCACGATGTCTTCTATATGAAGTAAGGTGGATGGAAACGCCTCGGAGGAAATGGTCACAAGGAGGTTTGATCCTGTGGTGGCGCTCACCAGAGTCCCTTGATAGGTGACATTATTATTGTCTAGATAAGTTGAGATGAGAAGAGTGACGTATAAGTCCCTCAAAGGAGCGCTGTCGGGGACAGAGAGACTGAGAATGAGTTGCTCTGAGGATCCGCCTTTGATGGTAAAAGGATCTCCGATCTTGATATTGGTATTGGCTAAACTAAAATAAGTGAGCCATGGAGCAGTAGATTGAAGATTTATAACCGGATTTCCGAGAAGATCGGCATCGGTGAAAGGGACTAATCTGGCGACAAAAAGTTTGTCATCGTTCGTCAGATTATCAATTTTAAAAACCTGAGTAATGGACTTGCCTGGTTTGATATTGACTCTAAGAAGTGGTGGGTAGATGGATAAGCCATAGCCGGCGGCGGAGACAGATGGCGGATGACAGATGACAGATGTCAGAAGGAGAACGGATAAAATTGCTATTTTGGCAATTGACCGTAATACAGTACTGTCATTCCTGCGAAGGCAGGAATCCATCCAGATAGTTCCAATTCGGTATTTATTTAATGGATTCCTGGTCAAGCCAGGAATGACACAATGGTTTATTTTAGTGTAATTTGACATTTTAGAATGAGGGGATAGCTATGTATTGAAGATTGTTTTGGTAGGTACCGGCAGCTTGAGTGCCGGAAATGTTGATTTTGTAAGTGACGGTAGCGGCTGAATCGGTGGCGACGCTACCCCGGCTCATGACTGTCGCCGGATCGTCCACATCTTGCACCGGAAAGGGGCGGAAGTAAGTATTGTCTACAAAATCGGCGGTGTCGACATCATCTCCTTGGATGTTGTAGCCAAAGCCGTAATTGGTATTGATGGTCCAAGGAGTGGCGTCGGACTGGGTGCAGGGTGAGGCAATGTCGCAGGGAGTGTCCGGAATAGTGACAACACCGTTACTGAGACGTAAAGGATGATCCTCAATCACTTTCACAGTATAACCATACGCACTGCCGGTGGTAACGGTAAGGAGATTGGTGAGAAGACTGGGGGTACCGGGAACCAAACTGCCAAAGTTTAAGTCCAGATTGGAGATAGTAAAAGTAAAGGGAATTAAGGAGTAGATGTACTGGAAGCCGGCCTTGACGACAAAACCGGTGGAGTCAAAACGACCTTGAAAAGTTTGACCGACGGTGTCGGTAAGTTTGAATGAAGTAGATGATTTTTGACCACCGGTAATATTGATGGTTCCCATGTTGATTTCAAAAGCAGGGGAGGTAAGAGTGTCGGCGGAGACAATTGACGCTGAAGTAAAAAACTCAAAAACGCAAAAAATCAAAAATACAATCGTCATTGCGAACGAAACGCTACCATGATTTGTTTTGTCATTGCGAGCGAAGCGCGGCAATCCAGAGGAGATGGATCGCCACACCCCGCCGATGGCGGGATTCGCGATGACGAATGTGGTGGGATCGCCACACCCCGTCGATGGCGGGGTTTGCGATGAAATATTTATAGGTTGTATCATTGTTAAATATTGCCACTTTGAGGTTTTTTCGACTATATCACTGAATATTTGTGAGCCCGACCTAATATTGTTTGATATAGTTTGAAAGGACTTCATTTATTTGGGTGATACGGTTTGTATTGTTCGTAAGAGGGCTTAGAATACCCGAAGATAAAAACAAGATTTAAAGTTTATAACTTAATCTTATCGGATTCTGATTCTATAACTTTTTCGAGTGAACTGGTGGAAGTATAGAGGGTGATGAGGTCTGTTTGGATGGCTTTTAGTTTCACTAAAATAGGGTCCGGGAGTAGGAGCTCCCGACCTTTTGAATTGAAGTACATGACAAGATCGGTGGTAGAGTTTAGGACAGAAGCAATGGATGGCTTGGTCTTGGAAATCCAGAGTAAGCTGTCGGCTTCCTCTTCTTTGATGGCTTCTTCGAGTACTTGGATTCTTCCCTGACTTTTTAGATTCTCCAGATAGTTGTTACTGAAAATGATGGCCACTGGAGTCATCAGTAAGAGGGAGACGATATTGATTATTTTTTCGGTATTTAGAGTGTTTTGATTTTGCCATAAGAAAAGAAAGGCTAGCAAGAGGGACGAAACTAGGGCTTGTCTGGGCTCGAGAAGAAGGGCGATGGTGATGAGAAGGAAGTCAAGAAGAAAGAAAAGTGGAGAAAGGACTCCGCCGGTAGAAAAAACGAGAAGAAGACAGATGGAGTTTAGAATGACCGTAGAAGAAACGGCAGACTTACGATGATTAACTGGTCGCGAAAACTTTGTGAAGGCGAAATAGAGCAATGTGAGGGCTCCGGTAAGCTGTAGATTGTATATATTTAGACTTGAAGAGCTGGACCAGATCCAGATAGCAACGATTGAAGCGGTTAGAAGTGCGGTATGTCTCAAAGATGGTGATTTCATACTTTTATAATACTGCAAACAAGACAAACTGTGTTGCGAGTAGCTCGAAAAATTTGCGGATAAAAAACTTTCTCTTGCGGAGATAGTGATATAGATTGTGCGTTAATTGGCACTATATACAATTAAGTGATTAAGATGTTGGGCATGTGGTGCGAAGATTAATAGATGATGATTCAGAGTAATTATGATTGTCAAATGACGATAATGTGCGGGAAATAATTCTGACTATTTCTTAAACTGGGGAAAAGAGTTAAGATTTATTGTGATACCGGAGACAGTAAAAAGTTTTTTTGGAAAAATGAATGGCTTGGACAAGGGTTTGATATTAATTTTCGTATTAAGCGTGATGATTTCTCTTATCAGCCTTTTTAGAGGCATCCTGGTAGGTAGCCAGGCTCAGGTGGAGTATCTGGAAGCGGGTGAAAATGGAAGTAATGAAAGTAACGCTGGTTCTAATAAAATTGTCGTTGATATTGAGGGGGCAGTGGTATTGCCTGGTGTCTATACTTTGCCATCCAATGCCCGTATTAAAGACTTGCTGGTAATGGCTGGTGGTTTTTCAGAAAGAGCCGATAGAATTTTCTGTGAAAAGAATCTAAATCTTGCCCAACTACTAAAAGATGGTCAGAAGATTTACATCCCCGAGATAACAGATACCCCCACTACACCAGGGTATGGCGAGGCTAAAACGAGTCCAAAAATGGTAAATGTGAATACGGCGACGATGGTTGAATTGGATACCCTGTGGGGGGTTGGACCGGCTAGAGCGGAAACTATAGTGAAAAATAGACCGTATGGGTCTCTCGAAGAACTGGTCAGTAAAGGTGGCATGACCAAGCAGATCTTCGAAAAAAATATAGACATGATCGGTCTTTTCTAACTTATGATTACTAGGAGCGGATGGCTGATTTTAATATTACTTGTTCGCTGTGTTCTAGGACGGTTAGAGACATTTAAATTTTCTGTAGATGTACCGGTATCGGTTATTGGATACGTAGACATTGTATATCGAAATAATTCGAACTGTATCATGTCTATAGATATATTTTTGATTGACTCCGGAAAAATCTGCGCAGCAAAACCGGGGGACAGAATAAGGGTGTTTGGCACTCTAGATCGTAGGTTGATAGAGAGTTTTGAAGGAAGATTGTGGCTTGTGAGCAAGCAAATAGACAGGTTAGATAAAACTCAAAAAACCGAAAACTCAAAAAGCAAATATGGGGAGGGGATGGATTATTTCCGTGAGGGATTGGTATCGGTGATAAAAAGATCCATGCCTGAGCCAGAGGCTGGACTGATAGCTGGTGTTGTTTTGGGATATAAAAAAGATATAGGGCAGGAACTCTACGAGAAAATGATAAAGAGCGGTTCGGTGCATATCGCGGTGGCATCTGGCTACAACATCTTGTTGGTTGGCGGAGTGATCTTGTCTCTTGGCTTTTGGATCTTGAAGCGTCCTCAAGCGATTGGGGTTGCAGTGGCCGCAATGATTTTTTACGCTGTCTTAGCTGGGGGAGAACCCCCGGTGGTCCGGGCTGTATGGATGGCCGGCTTCATGTATCTCGGGCAGGCGATGGGAAGAAGTAGCGTCGCTTACTGGATACTGCTACTGACGGCCTGGGTGATGCTCATGATCCAACCCAGTTTGCTGGCCAGTGCCAGCTTTCAACTGTCGGTAGCGGCTAGTTTTGGACTCATGGTGATCGAGCCATGGCTGTCACGATGGCTGGAGACACGGGCAGGCGCGGGGGCCGGCCCCTACAAGGGGAGTGGTCTCGTCGACTTGGTAGAAAGAACCGGGATAATGACTTCTGTCGCAACGATGATCGCGACGATGCCGATTATTTGGTGGCATTTCGGCAGAATGAGTCTTATTGGTATAGTAAGTAATATATTGATACTGCCATTTGTACCGCCACTGATGATTCTAGGGGTGGGGATGTTGGTGCTTCCTTCACTTTTTTCTTGGCCGGCTTATGCCCTGGCACACTGGATGGTGATGGTGATAAGATTTTTTGGACAATGAACTGGAAAAGATGGAGTGTGGTGATTATGTTTTTTAGCTCAGTGTGGGTGTGGCAACAGTGGCCTGATAGCCGACTTCATCTGGTCTTTTGTGATGTGGGGCAAGGAGATGGTGCCATCGTAGTTCTAGGGGCATTCCAGGCGGTGGTGGATACTGGTGCGTACGAAGATAGAATGGTCCAGTGTTTGTCAAAGAATATGCCTTTTTGGGATAGAAAGATTGAGGTAATTTTTCTGAGTCATGCAGACAAAGATCATGCCGGAGCACTGCCGGGAATACGAAAGCGATATGTGGTGCAGAAAATTGTGGACCACCCACATATAAAGGATATTGTTCGATATGGTAATTTATCTTTTGATATTATAAAAGGGAGTGAACCGGTAGTGACATCAGTCACGGGCGGTGGCAGTGAGTCAAATGAGTCTTCGGTGGTGATGAGAATGGTGTATGTCGGATTCTCGGCTTTGTTTACTGGCGACCTGCATGAAGACTCGGAATTGGCACTAGTAGAGATGGGAGTGCTTAGAAAGACGGATGTCTTAAAAGTATCGCATCATGGGTCTAAGTATGGATCGGGAAAGGAGTTTTTGGACCGACTGAGGCCAAAATTGGCGGTGATATCCGTGGGAGAGAAAAACAACTATGGTCACCCCAATGGAGATGCTTTGATACGGTTGGAGGTGGTTGGAGCCAAGATTCTCCGGACGGATAAAATGGGAATGGTAAGTATTTTATCCGATGGTAAAACAATGGAGGTCTTCCGTGAAAAATGAGTGATAACTTGAATATCAAAAATAATACGTTTCGAACCGCGCAAAATAACGTGCTTGACCTCCGTCCCTCGAGTACGAGTGCGGATCCGCTCCGCGCGATATTTTGCTGGCGCCTCTGCAACTTTATTATTTTTTATATCCTTGAAGCTCTTGAATATTGGGAAAATATTGTTTAGTATGAAGATATGGATGTCTAGAAACAGAGTCCATGACTTGGAAGACGCGTTTGATTGGTCGACAGTTGTAGACGTACAATTCGAAATTAATCAGCCCTGATCAGGTAGCGTTCAACAAGTGCAGTTTGTTCGCACTTTGCAGGTGACTGTATGTATATGTTCGTATGTGTTCGTAAGTGTTCGGCTAGCAAGTGTTTGGAGGTGCCAGAGAAAAAGCTAGTAATTAAAGATAAGGGATTAGGATGAAACCGACGCCCTTGTCTTTTGTCGTGTAAAATCCTTTAAATCCCCTTTGGTCCCCCTTTGAAAAAGGGGGAAAGTGAGGAGGAAATGAGATAGAATGTAACAATGAGATTTTCTCCTAAAGTACACAAACTAGGTAAATTACGTGTGGTTCTAGTCCCTGAAGACCGGGAAAGTGTGACCGTCAGAGTCATGATCGGAACCGGTAGCCGGGAAGAGAGTGACCAGGAGGCTGGAAGTGCTCACTTCCTAGAACACTTTGTTTTTAAGGGCACCAAGAAGTTTCCTAAAATGTACGACATCAACGAAGCGGTCGAGAAAGTGGGTGGTGCCTTTAACGCGTATACCGGACAAAATGAAATGGGTTTTTGGGTCAAGATGGATAAGGGAAACCTAAGTCTGGCTGCCCAGATTGTGGGCCAAGTGGTAACAGAACCGGTGCTACCTAAAGAGCATTTTGATAAAGAGCGGGGTACTATTCTCGAAGAACTTCACATGTATGAAGATAGACCAAACTCGAAGGCGGCCGAGGAGTGTGAGAAGCTGTTGTTTGGTAAGACCAATATGGGCCGGCCTATCATTGGAACTGTAAAAAGCTTGAAAGACATGACGGTAGAAGAGCTAAAAAAATACTTGGATAAATGGTTTGTAGCAGAAAATATGGTGGTGGGCGTAGTGGGGTCTTATGGATCCGATGAGGACGTCCTGGAAATAATTAAGAAGGAGTTTGCACCGTTGATCGGAGACGATCGAAAAACACCGGAGAAAAACAAGTTTGTGTGGGACACTCAGACAGAGCCGAGATTGAAACTCACCAGTCGCAAAGCTGAACAAGCTGCAGTGGTGATGGCCTTCCGGGGTATTGATATGAATGATGAACGTCGCTGGGCCCTGGAACTGACCAACATTGTCCTGGGTGACGGCTGGCTATCGCGACTGATGAAGGAGGTCCGTGAAGAAAGAGGTTGGGCTTATGCCATAGGTTCTGATGTAGACCAGTTTACAGATGCTGGAGCAGTTTTGATCGGGGCCGGCTTGCCAAAAAATAAACTAAACGAAGCAGTCGAACTTATGACGGAGATTTCACTAGGTTTGGCGGACAAAGGGAAGTGGCAAATTACCGCTGAAGAGGTGACGACGGCCAAGGATACATTTAAGGGGCGACTAGCTCTTGCCTTTGATCGTCCAGAACAAGTCTTGGGATCGGCCCTAGAAGATACTACTTTTAGAAAAAAGATTCACAGTCCGGAAGAAGTCATGAAAAAGATCGAAAAAGTCACCTTAGAAGAGGTCAGAAGTATAGCAAGAGAAATATTTAAGAGAGAAAACCTCAGTGTTTCGGTGGTGGGAGACTACAAGAAGTTGGATTTTAAACTTTAAGCTGTTGCTTGAGGTCTTGAGGCAGGTGAGATGTTGTTTGTTTTGACTTGGAAAAAATGGTTCGGGGAATTGTATACCTTTGATATATTGCACATATAAGTAGGGCGATCTAAACTGAAGGTGGTGGCTGTTGTGTTTGTAACTTTCTGCCCTAGTTTATGCCTGCACATAAATCAAAGATACTATTTTTTCCGGCGTTACATGTTAAGCGTTTTTTGAGGCGATATTTTTTTCGTGTTGGAAAAAAAATAATAGTTTGGGGAGTGATCATCAGTCTATTAATTCCGTATGGTTTTCTCGACGGTTCTTGGAGTGGACAACAAATCGTGAGTGAGGTCCAGGCCAGCACGAAAACGCTGACTTCTAATGTTGATTGGAAAGCGGGAGAGTATAACTCAACAGAGTCAGATAGTAGCTTTGATAATATACGACTTACTGCCGATGGGGCTTGGCAGCCAAGAGTCCAAGAAGCACCTGAGTGGATTCCGGCCGGAACCGGCTTTGAGGTATCGGACGGCACCTATGTGTATATGATGCGTGGTGCAAGTGATAATAAATTTTATCGATATCTACCAGCGAACGACGAGTGGAAGTCATTGCCGAGAGCACCATTTCCTGTGAGTTATGGTGATGGTGTGTATCTGAATGGGGACATATATGTCATCCCCAGTAACAGCCAGGATCTGTTTTATAAATTTAATATTGCGACCGAAATCTGGACAAAACTGGCTACTCTTCCTGAACTATTTGGCCAGGCACAGATGACGACTGATGGAACGGTGATCTACGCCATGAGAGGAAATGCGGAACTTTATAAGTATGATTTGACTTTAAATACTTGGACGGTAATGAGGCCATTTACCACGGGATACCCTTACGGAAGTTTGGTTTACAGTGGTGGCTATTTATATCATTTGTACTATGTTTCCGGAGTAACTCATTTGTGGTATCGGTATGAAATTTCGACCGGAACAGTAATAGCAATGACACCCATGCCAGGATATACGTACGAATATAATCCGACCTGGGAAACTGTGGGTGACTATTTGTACGTACCCAGAGGCTACAATACGGTTGATTTTTATAGATATCAGTTTTCTACAAATACTTGGACTAGCTTAGTAAATATGCCGGTTCCCGGTAGCAACTTTACTCCAATATATTACGCATCCGACGGATTAATGTATTTCTTCCGTAATGGGACTCAAGAAATTTATAAATACGATGTGGCCAATAATGTATTCTTGGGTGCGTCTGATGTAATCGTAAATAATGTAGCGATAAGTGTGGGTCGGGGATCGGATTCTTTTTATTATGACAATAAGCTTTATACAATTCGTGGATTAAATACTCGCAATTTATATAGCTATGACATTCCTTCCGGAGTGTGGACACAGCTGGCTGATATTCCCGCCGATAGACAGACTGTTTATCAGTTCACTAGAGGTGCGATAGCAAACGGAAAAATATATTTCATGCTTTCAGGATATCCAACCGCTACAGCCCAATTCGAAGTTTATGACATTGCTACAAACACTTGGGCAACCCTGGCTGATTTGCCAGCAGTTGTAACCTATTCAGCCTTGGCTTATCCAGGAACTGGGGATTTTATCTATGCGGTGCGTGGTCAAAGTACTTTAACCGCTTGGAAATATAGTATTTCGGGAAACACTTGGGATGATGCCGGTATGCCCGACTTACCGACAAACTTTGCTCCTACTGTCGGAACCTCATTTATTTCAGATGGGACAAGTCTATTTTTAACTCTAGGAAACGGTGTGTCGGCCTTTATGAAATTTGATATTGCCGGAAATGCATGGAGTGAAGTGGCTAGACTGCCGTTTGCTCCTCTAAATGGAGCCGATATGGTTTTTAACAATGGTAAAATCTTGGCGACAGCGGGAAATTATGATAAAGAATTGTGGGAGTACAATATCGCCGGAAACTCATGGAGAAGACTCTCGGAAATGCCCACTCTAGGGGCAGCGAGATGGGGAGTGCACGACGGAAGTGCAATAGAAATAGATGCGACAGGAAGTGCTTATATTCTACGTGGAGCAAGCACCCAATATATGCTCAAGTATGTGCCTAGCGACTTTAATTATCCACTAACCGGATCTTGGACAAGTGCCATTAATGACTTGGGGTATGTATCTGCTTTTGGTGACTTGACAAGTACGGCGACAATACCCGGAGACAGCTCGATTGCGATTCAAACTAGAACCAGTACGGATAAACTCGTGTGGACCGCTTGGCAAGATCTGTCTGGGTCGGCAATTCAATCGGCTGTAGGTAGATATATCCAAACAAAAGTAACAGTAAATGCAACTTCGGACAGAACTCAAACACCGGTATTGGATCAAATAGTAATTAACTATACTGGGGATGAAATTGCTCCGACAAATCCAAACACAATATCAGCCTTATCTACTCAAGTTGGCGGCGTAGCGCTAATTTCCGGAACCACATACTCACACATTAGTCCTTATTTTTCTTGGAGTGGGGCTATTGACGCACAAACATCGGTGGCAGGTTACTACATTTATTTTGGGACAAATGGTAGTGCCAACCCTTCTTCTGATGGCGCTTGGCAAACGACAGCAAATTACACAGTAACAGAACCACTTGCGGCCGGAACATATTATTTAAAACTTAAAACAAAAGATGCCTCCGGAAATATTTCGGCTACTGTCGACGCATTTACTTATGTGTATTCAGGTATTCCAGCCGAGAAAAGCTTTAATATAACTCTTTCCAGTGACTTTGCATCGGGAAGTGCGACAAATGCAAATCTACTAAGTGATGAAATAAAAATAGCCAGTAAGGCAGCGGGTCTATGGCTGCAAGATAGGTTCTCCGTCGTTCCGGCCGTTTTGTATTATGGAGCGCAATCAACGGCCTATGTTTCCGAGACAGGTAAACTTTATGTACTTAGAGGAATTAATGATAAATTGTTTTATGAGTATAACTTCTCGACTGACACCTGGACTGCTCTGGCTCAGACACCAGTAAATATCTATACCGGAGGAGGCATAGTCGAAGGACCGAGTGGGTATCTTTATGCGATTGCTGGTTACAGCTCAGCTACTTTTTTGAGGTATTCAATAGTAGACAATACTTGGGATGATGCGGCGGCGTCTGACGCTCCGAATACATTCAACTATGGAAGCTCTCTAAAATATGATGGTAGTAGATATATTTATACACTCAGAGGAAATGCTGATGATTCATTTTATAAATATGATACTTTGACTGATACATGGTCCACACTAGCAAATACTGATTTTGGAGCTCCTGATAGAGGACCTCATAATCTTGTTTATGATAAAGCTGACTTGGCTTATGATGGGGGAGATATTTTGTATGCAACTCAAGGTTACACTCAGCCCGGTTTTTCGTCATACAGTATAAGTACAAATACATGGACACTTCTTCCTGACGCTCCGGTCGCAGCTCAAGCAGGGTCCTCTTTGGAATATGACCCTATTACACATGCGGTTTACTTCACTCCTGGTGGAGGAACACCAAATTTTTTCAAATTTGATATTTCTACCAGTACTTGGAGTACGCTTCGTGATGCTCCAGCTGGAATTAATTACGGATCAGATATGAGACTGGTGGACGATTATTTGGTGGTGACACAAGGTGGTTCACAAATAATGTGGAAATATAAAATTGCGACTGACTACTGGCAAGTACCCACAAGAGGTATATTTGGAAAAAATTTTTATGGAAGCACTTATGACTCACCCAGCTATGGAGGAGCAGTAATAAAGGGTGACGGAAATTATTTGTATCTGACTAGGGGAGCGGCAGCAAATGATTTTTCGCGCTACAACACGGTGACCGGTGAGGTGGCTTACCTGTCTCCTTTGCCGAGTGGGTCAAACTATGGTCAGAATATTGTTTATAACAGTGCGAATAATAAAATTTATTTCACCTCAACTTTGTGGCAGAAGTTTTTTGTATACGACATCGCTACTAATACTTGGAGTGAGGATGATGTGCCACCGGTAATCGCGAATCAATATGGAAACATGCTTACTTTTGATGGCGGTAGATATATTTACTGGACTAGAGGTGGGGGCACTGGCTTCTATCGCTTTGATTATTTGGCCAATAGTGGCTCCAGATGGACGACGATGGCAAATATTCCCTATGCAGGAAACGGAGCTACACAAGTATACAAAGATGGATTTATTTATTCGATGCGAGGTGATGCAACTTTGAGTTTCTATCGTTATAACGTAGCCCTAAATACTTGGTCTGATCCGCTAGTAGCCGATCTCCCGTCTGCGACATATCGTGGATACTATGGAGGGTCGCTGGCTGATGGTGGAGACGGAAACCTCTACTTTGCCCGAGGAGAAAATTCAAATCATTACTTACGTTATTCAATCGCATCAAACACTTGGAGTGTGCTTTCTTCCGTCGTCCCTGCGCAAGTATATGCCGGAGCAGGAATGGTAAACGGGGGAGACGGAAGAATATATCTTTTGGCTAGCTCTGGAACAAATACTTTTGCTGACGGTGTTTATGTCTATGTAGTGCCAACGGCAACGGCTGCTTTTCAAGAAAAAGGAATTTATACATCGACTACCCATTCACTGGGAGATGTCTTTAAATACAGCAATATTCGCTTAAGCTATACACCAGCAGAAGAAACTACTTTAAAAGTAGAAACAAGATCGTCATCAAACGACTCAACTTGGACAGGGTGGGCACAAGCAACAGAACAAAAGATATTAAATTCGACCACTTACGAGTACAAAATAAACTCGACGGCTAATCCTTATATACAGGTTCGAATCACCCTCACTTCACTGCGTGGAATTCGCTCAGGAGTCGTGTCGGATTACACTATCAATTATGTGCAAGACAGCAATGCTCCAACAAATCCATTGGATGCCGGACTAACAGTTTATTCATCGGCAACTCATTCGGCAACTCTCTCGACCGATACCTGGTATCCACATGCAAATATCGATATCACATGGCCGCTGGAAGGATCAGCAAGTGGTGCCACCGATACAGCAACCGGATCCGGAGTGCTCGGATATTTCACTAGCTTTACGGCTACAAGCAGCTCTGACCCGGTAACAGTTGGAAGTATTCAGAGTGGAAATAATTATTTAAGCAGCGGACTAGTTTCTGGATCAACATATTATTTTGCTTTGAAAACAAAAGATAATGCCAATAATACCAATGGGGAAACATGGAGACCATTTGTTTATAAATTTGATAATGTTTTACCATCACAACCTGATAATTTAGTAGCTGATCCATCAGGCTACTCGGCCATAAATAGTTTTGATTTTTCTTGGGGAATCGCAACTGATAGTGCCTCTGGGATTGCGGGATATTGTTACAAGACGGGGACGGCAAGTGGATCTTTTGCAACAGAGCAGTGTACGACAAACCTCCAAGTGCAAGATGTAACAGCATACAAAAAAGGAGCAAATACATTTTATCTAAGAGCAAAAGATAATGCTGGGAACTTTAGTTCATCGACCTCGGTGGCTTATTATTTTAGTGATGATTCGCCATCTCCTCCGGCGAGCTTGTCTGTATCGCCTGAAACAAGTGAAACAAATTCTTTCTCTTTTGATTGGGGTGCACCGGAAGTGTATTACGGCAACGTGGGAAATCTAAAATATTTCTATAGTGTGAACGCTTTGCCATCTGCAGTAAACGTCACCGAGACTCCTTTGACACATTTAAATGCGTCCGCATTTGCGACACTCCCTGGAGAAAATACTTTCTACATCGTCGCTAAAGATGAAGCGGGAAACATCGATTATAAGCAGTATGCATCAATCAGTTTCTTTGCCAATACTGCCGCTCCGGGAATGCCAACCAATATGGATATAGCCGATGTGTCTGTCAAAGCCACCAGCTCGTGGAAGATCGCGATTACTTGGCAGGAGCCAACAGATGGGGCTGAAAACGTGGGGACATATCAGGTTTGGAGATCTACGGATGGAGCCACCTATGTCAAAATCGCTTCAACAGCCGGTATTTCCTATGTTGACACTGGTCTCTCACAACTGACTTATTACTATAAAGTCAAAGCTTGTGACAGTGCCAATAATTGTGGAGCATTTGGAACCGTGGTGGAACAGTATCCAGACGGTAAATTTATTGTGGCTCCCACGCTAGTCGCTGAACCGGCCGAGTCTAGTGTGACAACCAAAAAAGCAACGATCGATTGGTCTACAAACCGTACTGCCGACTCAAAGGTGGCGTATGGAGTGGAATCTGGGAAGTATTTGGAGGCCGAAGTTGCCAGTTCGGTGCATGTGACGAGCCACACTATTGGCTTAACTAATTTGTCTCCAGGAACGACGTATTACTATGTGGCGAAGTGGACTGATGAAGACGGAAACACCGGAGTGAGTGAGGAGCAGTCTTTTGAGACTTCACCTGCTCCTTCGGCAAAAGAAGTAAAAGCGGTAAATATTGGACTGGATTTGGCTACCGTTCAGTTTACATCTGCTGGAGCTTATAAAGCGAGTGTGGTCTATGGTAAAACGACGACTTTTGGCGGAGTTAGTGAGCTGGCAGTATCAGCATCGGAAGCAACTTATGGTGTTCGATTGGAAGGTTTGGAAGATGGAGCCAAGTATTACTATCGGGTCGATCTTTATGATATTGATGGCTCGGAGTATATGGGAGATACCTATTCATTTGAAACCTTACCGAGACCTAAAATTTCCAACGTTAAGATTCAACAGGTAAAAGGCACTGCCACTAGCACTGTGCTGTTGACCTGGAGTTCGAATACCCCGGTTTCTTCTATCGCCACCTATTATCCAACAAGTAGCCCGTCTCTTGTAAAAGATGATGTGAATATTGTTCTCACAACAGTTCACAAAGCTTTGATTAAGGGTTTGTCGGCCGACGCTGCTTATACTTTGATCATTAAAGGTCGGGATAAAGGTGGCAATGAAGCTATTTCGGAGCCACAAACTTTGACAACGGCTTTTGATACCCGTGCTCCCGAAATTTCCAATTTGAATACAGAGCTATCGGTCCAAGGTAATGGAGAAGAGGCAACGGCCCAGATGGTGATTTCCTGGGACACTGATGAGCTTTCAACCTCGCAGATTATCTTTGGTGATGGATCATCCGGTCCGCTGACAAACAAAACTCAAATCGATAGTTCGCAGTCATATACCCATTTGGTCGTACTACCAAACTTGATCCCATCGAAGGTGTACCACTTCAAGGCTTTGTCTGCAGATAAAACAAACAATACTGGTGAGAGTTTGGACACGGTGATTATTACTCCGAAGGCCACCCAGTCGGCCTTGAATCTGGTGGTCGGAAATCTGTCTCAGGCGTTTGGCTTTTTAGGGGGTTTAACTGGGGGTAATTAACAAGTATTATTAATGAATGGCTGACCTGCACTCCATATCCTCTGTACGTAAAGAGCCGATTGTAATAGTTGAAAATGTCGAGAAAACTTACTTTGTGGGAGGACAAGCTGTAAATATCCTGAAGGGGGTATCAGTGACGATAAATAGAGGAGATTTTTTTGTAATTTTTGGACCCTCGGGGTGTGGCAAAAGCACGTTACTCCACTCTATCTTGGGCTTGGACAAGCCAACTAGCGGAAAAGTGACTTTCGATGGTCATGACTTCAATCAAATGAATGAAGATGAGATTGCCTCATTTCGAAAAACTAAAGTGGGTTTGGTATTTCAAGCGTCTTACTGGGTAAAGTCGCTGACGGTGATTGAAAATGTCGGCTTTCCTCTCTTTCTTATGGGAAAATTGCCCACAGAAGTGGCCCAAATTGCCACCGAAAAACTGACTCTCATGGGCATGGAAAACTGGGCTTCTTACGCTCCTTCCGAGCTGTCTTCCGGACAACAACAAAAAGTAGGCTTGGCCCGGGCTTTGGCAGTCGACCCAGATGTGATTATCGCCGACGAGCCGACCGGGAACCTGGATTCCAAGTCCGGAGAAGAGCTAATGGAGCTATTAATGAAACTCAACCAAGAGGGGAAGACAATTCTCATGGTCACTCACGACTTGGAATACATGAAGTATGCCAATAGGGTGGTGCACATTATGGATGGGGTGATTGTGGAAGAGTTTGATGGGGATGTCAAAGACAAAGTGAAAAAATACATGATTAGTAAACGAGGGGCTGCTGTCGCCAAGGGGATGGCGGAGGAAGATGTGGATTATTTACAGAAGACAAGACAATGATACAAGCCCTAATTGAAATTGATGCCAAAAGAAGTTCGTCTACTGTAGACGGGGAAAAACAGCGTCGCGAAAGCTGGTGGAGCCGATGTAAAAAGATAGAGTGGAGACAAAAAACGAGAAGTCTTTTTTCTAGGGATACGGTCGTGGCTTTGCAACAAGACGGAAAAATATTTTTATCACTTTTGAGCTTCTTGGGATTGGTGATTATTTTTCTTCTCGACTTTGTATGGAAAATACTCACCTCACCTCTATTGATTCACCGACTGGTCACTGGCAAAACTAACGTCTGGCAGACAAAATTGGGTGGAGTAGTGGAGGGGTTAATTGATCTGATGGAGACCCGAGAAGGGGTAAAAAGATCGTTCCTCATTGGTCTGGCATTTCGTAACATGAAGGTCAAAAAGATGAGATCGGTGGTTACTATTGGAGGTGTTTCCCTTGGTATTGCCGCTATTGTCTTTTTAGTATCACTGGGATACGGCATTCAAAATCTGGTGATTAGCAGGGTTGCAAAACTGGATGACCTGAGGGTGGCTGATGTGCTGCTTGGTAAATCTAACGTCCTAAAGCTTAATGATAGTGCCATGCAGACACTGTCGGTGATTGAGGGAGTGGAAGAAATATTGCCGGTGGTGTCTCTGGTCGGAAAAGTGGATTATAAAAACTCGGTGAGTGAGGTAGTGACTTATGGAGTGACGGGAGATTATTTGAAAATGATCAATGCAGTCCTTTTGAAGGGCAGTTTGTTTGAGACGGACAAGCTGTCCTTTGTCCCCACGCCGGAAGTAGCCGGTGTCAGTACCAACTGGGTGGTGGATGGAGCGAAATATAACGAAAAATTGGCCAGTGTGAAGTTTAATATCTTGGAAGGGTCTTGGCGAAGAGTGAGAAGTGAGCCCGGAGTGAATGGTGAAATCTTGGGCTATACCAAGAGACATGAAGCCGGCTATGAAGGGCAAGAGTATTGGGGTGGAGAGTACCCAGATGTAAATGGTAATGGTGCACAGGGGAAGGATTATCACGGTAAGGATCTCGGTAAATGGGTAAAAGCAGTGTTTCCGATTTATGAAAAAAAAGGTGAAGAATATGTAAGTGTGTTGGATGGTAGCACACCGGATTGGCGAGAAGGTTATGTCGCGGAGATTGATCTGGTGATGGACGAGGTACGGCCGCTTAAAGTGGATGGAGAAGTCTTGGGGGACAGTACCACGAGTGCAACTCTGGCCAGTGCGACCCCGGCGGCCCAGCTGGTGATTCCCGGATCAGCCAACGAAGCGACGATCACGGCGACGGTGGTAGGCAAGGACGCTTTTGGTGTTGAATGGGTGGAAATCGTGGACGGATTGACTGCCAAGAAAGAGGCGATTGTACTGCTCTTTCCCTCTAACGCAAAGAAATTAGCAGTAGTAAATAAAGTATTTCTGGAGGCAACTGGGATTGACATCGAGAAGGCGATTGGGGAGACATTCTCGACGAGTGTATTGGTTTCCAACATATTGAAAACCGATTTGGAAAGACCTGCTCGGTCTGATTCGGTAGTGTATAAGATTGTTGGGGTGATTGATGGAGGATCAAGTCCGATAATGTATGTGCCATTTGAGGACGTAAGAGGACTCGGAATCAATAACTATTCTCAAGCAAAGATCGTTTCTAAAAAAACCGAGAACCTAGCTACAGTTCGAAAGCAGGTGGATGCACTGGGATACAAAACTTCATCGGTGGCTGATACGGTGGCCCAGATAGATAAAATGTTTGTGACAGTGAGGTTGCTGCTGGCTTCATTTGGTTTCGTTGCTTTGGCGGTGGCGTCCCTTGGAATGTTTAACACTATGACAGTGTCGCTCATGGAGCGAACTCACGAAGTCGGTGTCATGAAAGCAATGGGGATGAGATCTAGAGAGGTGCGAGAGTTGTTTTTGGCTGAGTCGATGGCGATGGGGATTCTCGGAGGAGTATTTGGAGTGTCCATAGGTATGTTAGCAGGGAGTTTACTTGGACTCGTACTTTCAGCTTTTTCTTTGTCCCACGGAGTGGGTTGGGTATCGGTAAGCTCTACTCCTTGGCCATTTTCGGTTTTTGTTTTAGTGTTATCTTTTACGGTCGGTATATTGACTGGGATATATCCCGCCAGGCGTGCCACAGCTATTTCGGCTCTAGACGCCTTGAGGTATGAGTAGTATTCCAAGTGGGAAGTCGTAGTTATTTGGGCTTGGGTGGATGCCTCAGGGCGCTAGCTTGGATACTGGCACAGATGGGGTCGTAGAGAGGCTCTGGACGGCCGTTTCGCCGGTCCAGCGCTTGCTCGTACTCGGAGTAGACGAAGGGGTTTTTACAGTTCTGGCAGATGAGAATTTTGTCAGGCATATGAGATATTTTATATTTTGTGGAGTGAGATTGCCACAGCTCGGTACCCTCTTCGGGGTATCTATGGAAATACCGAGATTCGCAATGACGATTGATTATTTATAGACGACGCCGCGATAGTCCACGGTTTCAATAGTTATTATCTGTGAATTTGAATCGAAAGTATAAATGATTCGTAGTGGCCAAGCACGGAGACATCGATAACAATTGAATTTTCCCTGAAGAAGTTTGCCACTTTGAGGATTAGATTCTAGGGTGAGAATTTTTCTTCTGATTTTGGGAAGATCTTTAGCGCCAATTTGCTTGAGATTTTTGAGAGCTTCTGACGTATAAATGATTTCCATTTTGGCGATAATTTACCAACCTAAAATTTTATCAACTTCCTTTTGAGTGTAAGTTTTAGTGGATTTTCTGGCTCTCTCGATACTTTTCACCAGTTTTTTGTTGGAAAGAATTTCCATAGTTTCTTGCCAACCTTCAAATTCTTCGGCAGACATGATGACCACATTGGGTTTGTTGCGGTGGGAGATAGTGAACTGACGTAGGCCTGAGCCAGCCTCATCTAGTATTTGGTAAAAATTGGTTCTGGCTTCGTTGGCGGGGAGAATGGTGTTTAGTTGACTCATGGATTAATAGTACCATTAGTGGTACTATTCGTCAAATCATCAAAAAGCCCCGCTACTTGCGGGGCTGGGGTTTAGACAAACACACGCTTCATCTGGCTATAGAATGTCAGGTGGTTGACCGAATTGGTGTGACAACCGTGTGGGTAGTAGAAATCGATGAGTTCGCCTTCTGGATTATATTTGCCATTGGGATGAAGCTTGCGGGCAGTGACATGAAGCTCGTCAGGGTAGTCATCGTGACCACTCATTCCACCACCGGTACTACCGCCTTCCATTTCGGCGCGTTCGACCACAAATTTGGCCATGCCGCGACTTTTGTCGTAGGCTCCGTAGTCGATTTCGTGCCACTTGGGAAGTTTTTTTCCCTTTAGCGCAGCGGCAACTCTTTCTTCTTCTGAGTATGATTCACTTACGATATGGCTTTGAGTCTCACCGTCAATAACAATGATGGGGTTAGGGGTACCATCTTCGTTGTCGAAATCATGATAACCATATGCAAATTCGGGGGATGAAATAACACTTCCGACAACCGGCATTTTTTGGGCCATGGTTTTTGTCTCCTTGTGAATGGGCGAGTAGAACTAGATGTATTTTATACCTTGTGGACCTGGGGGGAAGGGAATTGCCCTCGATAACTTTCTGCTGAAAGTTTCTCGGGACCTGGCTCGTCACCGTCGTGACTCCGCCCGTTCAATTCCCCCCAACTAACAAACTAAATACTCCACCGCGAGGGTGGAGTATTTACTAGTGGACCTGGGGGGAAGGGAATTGCCCTCGATAACTTTCTGCTGAAAGTTTCTCGGGACCTGGCTCGTCACCGTCGTGACTCCGCCCGTTCAATTCCCCCCAACTAACAAACTAAATACTCCACCGCGAGGGTGGAGTATTTACTAGTGGACCTGGGGGGAATTGAACCCCCATCTTAGCAATGCGAATGCCATGTTCTACCGTTTAAC
>CAZUFH010000002.1:0-30700 GCA_964618885.1 uncultured Pseudomonadales bacterium | reverse complement strand
AATCTACTTCGGAACCGGACGAGAGACACCTTTATCTCAATGACCTGGTGGTAGCGAGTAACTCTGTTCTGGGTGGGGTTCTAGACCGAAAACTACTGAGGACAGAGCTCGTCGAGGGCGGACAGATCGTAGAGTCCGAGGATGAAGAATCTCCAATTACCATCGGCTTTGATGCTGTATTTTTTGCTAAGGTTTACAGCTCAGAAACAGACCTGATCGTCCCCTGGCTGGACAAAAATAAAGTTTTGTCTTCCGAACAAAAAATGGTAGTAATGGTACGGGCCAGATCCGACAGTGAGATCCAAAGACATTTTCCGAAAGATTTGGCAAGCCTAAAAAGCTTGGTGTCCAAATACCAAAAAGACTCAAAAACTATAATCTTCTATCTACTTCCGAGGGATTTTGAAGATGTCCCCCTGACTGCTCAATCACAAATTCTTGGTCAATTGAAAAAAGAGGGAGTATTTCTAATGATATCTCCGGATAATATGGCTAGTCTCACCAAAGAAGCGATTCGACGCCTGGAAACCGGAAGGAGGACACGTCAATGATGATCACTCATGTAATTTTGATAGCCATTCCCGAAACAGAATGTGTTCTCGAACGATTGGATCTCCGGGTATTGATGAACAGAGCCCTAAAAATAGAAGAAAGAATGAAGAAGGGGGTGAACCTGGAGGACGAACAACGGCGCTACCAGATTCTCTGTGATCGTATGGAGTACCTGGGTAACTTGATGACTTCTTCCAAAAAATTTGAGTCGATTGACCTCGGAGAGGATTATCTGGAACTGCTGCTTCTCATGCAAAAGAAAAATCCGGATGATTACAAGACAGGTCGAATTATGGCTAATTTTTGCCCTGCCGAGATGGTAGAAAAACAAATTGGCCTATTTGAAGATCTGGCGATGCGAGCGGGAATAATCAGCCGGGTGGAAATCGGCAAGAAGAGTAAATTCTACCGCTCGGCCGCAAAGAAAAAATGTCATATTTTGGAAATACAAGAGATGACTACCGGCGAAGAAGCCGGTGAGATAACGGTCGAACCGGGATTGAAAGACAAGTTTTTATCTATCCCGATGAGCGACAACATAACTTCGGCTCGAGATATCAGCTCACTTTCAACTTTACGAAATCAGATATATCAAGTAATTGCAGACCAGAAGAAAAAGATTCCGACGTCCGTAAACTTTAGTGACCTGCCACACAACACGATTACAGAAACTCTACATGAGTTTGTATATGGTTCAGGAACACCAATGTACCTGCCTGTGACTTACGATGATGGTTCAAAAGCAAGTCCATTCCCCATTCATTGCTTGAAACTACCCAAAATAGATCAGCCCGTTGTTTTGCCCGGACCTGTCTTAAATGTAGGTCAGATGAGTGGAAGGCATCAAGAGATGGATGAGAAGATAAATATTTACTTCTTTCGGAACCAGGAGATTTCTACCGGCAAAACAGCCGGAGAAATAGATGAGATCGCATATCAGAAAGCGAAGGAAATCTTTGCCCGCCTGCGGAAAGAAGGAATATTCCGAATTGCCTATTATCAAACCGGTTTTCAGCCGGCGGTGGTGGGGTTTTATCGGGCTCTCACCGAAACACTTCTGAAAAAGGGAAAATCAGCTCCCACCCTGGAAGTAATCCCCTACTATTTCTTTGGCCACTATGAAAAGGGGAAGATCTGGATCTAAGCTATGACTACCGAGAGTGATTTATTCACCCTCGGTTTTTTGTGGTTTGATTAGCTTTTTATTCTTAGAAAAGTAATCTTTAAGTTCGCCCAGATATTTTTCGACTGTCTCCTGGTCATTTATTGCGAGGTTGTACTCAAGCTCAGCGGTATCGTCCAGCATGAAGTTGAGGTCGCTGCCAAAATCTAGAGAATTATGGAATCCATCTACATAGAGGATTCGATTGGCTATTCCGGACAATAGAGTCGCGTCGATTTTCTTTTTTAGATAATCGTCTGTTGCGCACAAAAAAATATACTTTGCGTACTCAGATGTTGTGATTTGCACAGGACCATAAAGACAAAGATATTGATCAATTTCTTTTGGATCAAATGATATCTCAATAGTTTTTTTCCCGGAGGGATATGTAATATTTTTATGCATAAAAAAGACTAAGGCTATTTTACACCTTAGTCTATGATTACTCGCTCTACTTATGCCTATTTTTGCTCCCTTTTGAGAGGTTCTGATTTGTTGAATGGTCCTTTACTACCCTTCCTTCGCTAGTGACTGTATATGAGTGGCGTTGATTGGTGGCGGTATTAACTGTGGTGTAGTGAATACTGCCGTCTTTGTTAAAGGTTTCGACTTGAATTACGTCTCCCGGATTATACGGAGAAATGTTTTTGACCTTTCCGTCATCCGATACTATAGTCTGGCCGGAAGAAGCACTGCCGGAATTTACAGCTTCCCCTGCCTGCTTCTTGATATATTCTCTAATAGCATCGGCTTCAGCCTGCTCTTCCTGATATCTCAGAATAGACTCTCGTATTGCCACAACGTCTTCGACCGTGGGAATTTTGCAACATGCCTGAGCCACAAAAACCTCCTTAAAGTGCGAATTTAGTAAATTGTACCATTTCACTTTTGGGAGTATGAGCGTAGAATCGTGAGTGAACTTTGAAAACTAAAGGAGATGCGCATGCCAAAAACGACAACCGAGTTCAAAGTGATGTGCAAACGGTGTAATGCAGTAGAAATTGGCTATTCCGGAATGATGTATGAAAAGATGAAAGAGTACGGCCAGTCCCGACCTGAGTATTGTGAGGACTGTCGCAAAGCCCTTCTCTTGGAAAAAATGACAATGGGTGCCGCGTATTTCTCGGTGCGAACTTTGCCAGGCGAAGACTTGACGATTGCGATCCCGGGTGAATTGGGGATGGTTTACCATCCTCAAAGGCCGCATGTGAAGGTAGAAAAACCATCAACCTTTGATGCCTCCAAATTTGGCGCCACCCCGGATAAGATTGTGGACGTTTATAAGTGGCTAAAAGATAAAAACCACCAAGTGGCCATTATCATTGGCGAGACTGGTTCAGGGAAATCCACCGCGCTCCCCTACTGGCTAATTTATCCGCCGGAAGGAGTGCCCAAGGATTTCTTTATCCGTGACGGACAGATCCTAATTACCCAACCAAGAATCGTAGCAACCACTTCTATAGCAGAGTACATGGGAGTATTACTAGGGTCATCGGTGGGTAAGGGCTTTGATATTGGCTACCGCTACAGTAAAGATCGAAATAATGATCGCTTCAACGCAGCTTTTCTTGCGACTGACGGAAGTTTAATAAACATGATTATGAAAGGCCAGCTGGCTGACCTTGGCGTAATCATGATTGACGAAGCTCATGAGCGGTCAGAAAACATCGATATCATACTTCGGCTCTTGAAAGATCAACTTCCACTTTACCCTCACCTCAAGGTGCTTATTGTAAGCGCGACTATCAATAGAGAGTCATTCTTGAAGTACTTCGGAGAGGACACGGCCAAAGTGATTGAGTTTGAGGCAAAGAGAAAATTTGAGTATAAAAGATTCTTTGCCAAAGAAGAAGAAAAATTGCCTTATGATGATCCTCGTCAGCTACGGAACAAGCTAGTACCGGCGCTGGTGAAAAAGGTAGTCTGGCTTTTGAATGAACAGATCAAGGGGAAGACAAAAGGAAATATTCTGGCTTTTCTTCAGGGAGTAAAGCCGATTGAGGAAGCAGTGATTGAGCTGAATAAAGCAATTACTTCTAGCCCGATACTGAAAGATAAAGTGGAGGTATACCCTCTATATAGCGACCTGGACATAAAGAAGAAGGACCTAGCCCTAAAGGGATCCGGGTCAGGAAAAATTCGAGTCATTGTAAGCACCAACGTAGCCGAAGCTTCGGTGACGGTAGACGGGATTGTATATGTAGTGGAAAGCGGTGTAGAAAACCAGGCGAACTGGAAGTCAGACACCTTGGAAACAAAAGTCGGACTCACCCTAATTAGTCAGGCAAATGCAAAACAACGCTGGGGCCGCTCAGGAAGGACAGCTCCTGGCGAAGTGTACTGCCTTTATACCGAAGCGCAGTTTAAATCCATGCGGGACTATCCCATCCCCGCGATACAGCGATCATCAATGGAAGATATTATCCTTCTCCTGAAGAAACTCGGAGTGGATGACATTGATAATGGGTGGATCGATGGACCCGATAGCACGGAGCTGACCAGGTCAATGGCCTCACTCCACAAGAGCGGAGCTATTGACGAAGACGACATGCTTACCGAATACGGCTCTATACTGAGGGAATTTGCCTACACTGCCGCACTCACAGATCTAATTGTTATGTCGGACAGATTTGGCTGCGCTGTGGAAGTAGCGACATTGTTGCCGGTAATAAAAAACGGAGGACATAAGCGTCTCTTGGCAAGAAATGATGAGTGGGACAAAAAGGAGCAACAAAAAGCCAATACCGCCCATCAGATTTTGTGGAAAAACTGTAAGGATGATGTGGAGTTTATCCTCAAGCTTTACAGCTTATGGTCCGAGCGTGGTGAGAAGTGGGCCAAAGAATTCTACATAAATCATGAAATCTTCAAGGACATTGAAACGGAACGATCTCAGATTCTGCGGCTCTTAAACGGTCACAAACATGATAGGAACACTCGCGAAATCAATTTTAAATTGGTGAATAGAACTCGGGTGATCCTGGCTTATTGTGTGCCGTTCGGAGTGGTTCCGGAAGCAGTGTATGCCTACAAGACCAATCTTCAAACTGCCGTCGGTGCAAGTGCCACATATCAATTGAAGATTCCGGAAAAAATGAAAAAAGTAGTGGATGAAAACCTAGATAACACCAAAACACTATTTTCTCTTGCCAGAGATCTGATGGACATTGACCCTAACGAAGCTGATGATGATATCAAGGCTCGTCTATTTGCAAACTCCCAAATCTCGCTGGAAGACGCAATCGAACTGCTTGAGAGCGAGGAAAGAGCAAAAACGATCAAAGCATATTCCGTCGGACAAGTTTTGGAGGCAAAAGTGGCCTCTCTTGCCGATTTTGGCGCCTTTGTAAAGCTTCCTCGGGGAGGAACGGGTCTGATTCATATCACCAATATGGGAAGAAACGTGAAGAAAGTCAGCGATCTGCTCAGTGTAGGGGACACAGTTGAGGTTTGGATCCTGAGCCTTAGGGAGGACCAAGGCAAGATAAAGATAGGCCTGAGGCTAAAATCGGTGATTCAAAGGTCTTGACACGAGTGGGCTTATGGCTTATAATACTCATAGTTAAGGGCGGGTAGGGAGTGAGAGATTTTATCGGTGAAGAGGCTCGGCAAGTCTGCCGAAAACCAAATCAACTCTCACTTTAAAATTTGCCTTTGGGTTGCAGTATGCGCTTTTTCTCCAGGCCAAGAAGTGTGCCGGGAAACGAGAAAAAGTTAACCCTCCTGAGGGGCTGCATATTAGCAACTAGTGCTCGTTACTACACCGAGCCCGAGCATAGCTCGAGTTCTACTTCTAGAGGTAGAACGAAAAAGCCACCCCCTGGGGTGGCTATTTTTTGGGAAAAATTAGGATATTTGATTGAGAATATTGGACAAAATTCCAGACTGATACTTTAGATAAGAGTAGAAGTTTTGAGCATCATCTTGCCTCACTCCAAAATCGATAAGTTCCAAGGTCGGATAAGCATCAAAGCTCCATGAAAGTTGACAGATGTCTTGTAAGGTCTTGAATAGGTCTGAAGTTTCCTGAGCATATGTTCCGATAAATTTCTCGGAATATTTGTCAGAATCCAAAAAAACACACTCTTTGTCGAATTTTGAAAGTAAAATTGTTTGACAAGCACTACCGGCTTCATTTATCTGATCCACAGAGATTGTATTTATTGAATCGATTTTTTCTAACTCAGAATTTATAAAGTCCAACAAATAACGAATCATCATGACATATTCGGAATTGTCTAAATCACATTTGATTGGAATTATTTTTGGAATTGGAAATGACATAAAAATGGGTGTTAAAATATGATTAATTTTAACACCCAGAACTTACTTTTTACTTTCGTGGCGCCGCTCACCGGTTCTCGGATTCTCTACTCCTGTCTGACCCTCTCTTCCGGTATTTGGATCGATAAACCGATGTACCCCTCTGTCCGGGCCGCTAAAAATTTCGTAATTAATTTGCCCGTTGGCACTCTCGAACACCTTGATCAGATTTCCCTTTGTAGTTATCCATTCATGACTATTTTTAATAGTCTGAATTGGATCTTTGAAGGGATCCGTGCTGTCACTAATTGAAAGATCCGGCTCTGATACCACCTGGTCAAGCAGACCTAGAAAAACGGAAATTATGATCCTATCTACATCATCAATAGTCGGAATTTTTCCGCAGCATTGAGACAAAATTTTACCTCCTTAAAGTACAGGATGGACAAAGTATACCAGAGACAAGCACACAAAAAGCCATCGAGTAATCGAGAGCGGGAGTACCCGTTTTCAGAGTAAAACGCAATCTGAGAAAGGTTCCCTCCACTGGAGAGCTCACTTCTTAAGTTAGCTATAGCCCCGTCAAAAGACAGGGTTATTTTTTGGAAAATTTTGGTGGAGGGACGATAAATTTAATAGTAGTTGACGTGGAGGAAGAAGGTGTCTTTGCCCAATAAGTAAGGTATATTCGTGTTATTGTACGTGCAGATAGAGACTGACAAGGTTATCTGGATGTTCGATATAGACAATATTGATTGTACTTGAACCACATGACTGAGATGATTTGAATAGTGTTCCGTCGGCCGGGGCGTAGATGACATCGCCAGAGGACGAAACCATGTCGAAACCAGTGTGAATTCCACCGGAATATTTGTATCTCCATGAATATGGAGTATGACCAAATAACTGAGTTAGCCTTATAGTATCACTAAGTGGCCACGACCAATTGCCAGAACCAATATTTACATCTCCTCGATTATCTTGTTCATCTTTAACTGTTTTTGAAGAAAGATATGGGCTGGGATCCACCCACTTTCCATCTTTTCTGATTTCGAAGTGAAGGTGTTTGCCAGTAGAACAACCTGGATATCCCGAATTTCCCGTAAGAGCAATCGGATCACCTTTTTTAATGGGACCAACTTTGACACCTGAAACCAATGCCTTTTCGATAGCGGCCTTTTCTGCAAGTGCTTGATCTAATAGTTGTTTGTACTTTTTTTCATTATTTTGAGTATCAAGGAGCATTGCTTTTTTTTCTTTTAGTAGTTGATTTTGTGACTTTTTTTGTACTTCTAACCTTTCTTTTAGTTTTTCCACTTCCTGCTGCTTATTTACTTTTTCATTTTTTCTTTGGTCATAGTCTTGTCTAGATTTCTCCAGCTCTGTAAGTATGAGCTGATCTTTGGCTTTGACGGTGTTTAAATACTTTAGCTTCTCCAGAAAATCGCCGAAGGAATCTGTTGAAAAAATCATATCAATCGGGGTGACGCGGGAACGGCGATAGCTTTCTCGGACTCTCGCCAGATAAATGACCGTAAGATCATCCATTGATTTATTGACGTTTTCCAAAACTCCTCCTAAAACCATGATTTCCTTTTCTAAGGCTGCAATTTCGGTATTTGTCTTATTTATCTGTCCCTGAATCAGATTAATTTTCGTATTATAAACAGCTATAGCTTGCTTACTAGAAGTTTCTTCTTTGTTAAGAGTATCAAGTATCTGAATACAGGCGTCAATGGATGAGGCTGTACCATCACACTCTGTTGCAGCTTTAATGGGACTTTGCCATAGAAAAAGAAATGTTATGGTAAAAACTAGAAATTTTTTTTTCATTTGGACCTCTTGACGAACCTAGCGGTAGCGAAGAGGCTGGAAACAAATGAGAGAACCAGACCAAAAACCAAGAGAGCGAGAAGAAGACCCAAAACTATTTCTAAACGAACGGGAAAGGGAATGACTCCACTGAGACGAGGTGCCAGGAAGGGTGTGGAATAGAGAAGAGTGATGTAAGTCATCACCCAGCCAAAGAGAGCCCCGACCAAACCGTAAATAACCGACTCGGTAATGTAGGGTTTGATGATGTAAAAGTTTTGGGCTCCCAGGAGTTTCAAAGTCCCAATCTCGATGCGCCGGGAAGAAATTTTCATAGAGATAATGATCATGATAGTTAGGATACATACGATAGTGAGGGCAATAATGAGGAGAAAGCCGGCCATGCGGATGGCGTTGGTCCACTTGGTAAGCTCGGAAATGACATCCTGAGGAAAATCGATTTCTTTTTTGCCCGCCGGAGTCTCACTGACTACTTCGGATTTTTCCAAGATAGAGGCGATGGTTTGGAATGACTTGGGGTTGCTCGCAGTGATCTCTACACTCGCAGGAAGAATGTCGGCGGTGACAATACCCCAGTCGGTGACGGTGCCAAGTAAGACGGGATCGTTGCCGACACTTTTTTTGTAAAGTTCCAGGGCATCTTGCTTACTAATATAGCTGGCATTTTTTACTCCTTGGGTGGAAGTAAGAGTGCTGATGAGGCCAGCAACCTGGTCGGTGGTGTGACCATCCTTCAGATAGGCGATGATTTGGGGCTTGGTTTCGAAGTTTAAGAGAATGGAGTGGGAAGCTAGGGTAACGAGAGTAAAAATGCCCACGACGTAGAGAGTAATGGAAACAACAAAAACAGCGGAGAGGGCTTGGAATGGAGTGCGGCGAATGTTTTTGAGGGCAGAGTTCATGAAGATTTTTTGGTTGATGGAGTGAGATTGCCACGTCGCTTTGCTCCTCGCAATGACGAATTGCTGTGTCTTGTTTTTATAGTATCATCTTGATGGATTCCTGCCTTCGCAGGAATGACAGTAGTTGTACCGGGTTGTTCAGTAGATTTGGTGGGTTTTTTTTCGGTGTCTGAAATTATCTTACCTTTTTCTAGCCGAAGACGTCGAGCAGAACTAAGATCGATGAGTGTCACGTCGTGTGTAGCCATAATGACGGTCGTACCGACGGAGTTAATTTTTTGGAGAAGATTGAAGATTTCAATAGAAGTTTCTTTGTCTAGGTTTCCGGTCGGCTCATCGGCAAAAAGGATGGGTGAGTCGCAGGCGATGGCCCGGGCGATAGCTGCACGCTGAACTTCTCCACCGGAAAGCTGCCCCGGAAAGAGATTCTCTTTTTTTGGAATCCCAACTAGCTCAAGTAGGGACGAGATTTTTTCGGGAATTTTTTTGGAGGTATAACCACCGATCTCCAGAGAAAGAGAGATGTTTTCCCCCACCGTTTTATCTGGAATTATTTTGTAATCTTGAAAAATAAAACCAATTTTGCGACGGATGAGAGGAATATTTTTGGTCTTAATTTTGGAGAGATCTTCTCCATCGATAACGATCTTGCCTTTGGTAGGGATTAAGTCGCGGATAAGGAGGCGGCCCAGAGTCGTTTTGCCGGCACCGGAAGCTCCGGTAATGATCACAAATTCACCGGGTGAGACGGAGAAGTTTACATCGTCTAGAACGACGTCACCATTTGGATATGCCTTGGTGACATGAGAAAAATCAATCAATTTATCGAGTTAAATTTTTAATATTTCACAACCCTCGTCATTCCTGGCTTGACCAGGAATCCATAAAATAAATACCTAATTTTGTACCAATTGGATGGATTCCCGCCTCCGCGGGAATGACGCGAATTTGTAATTGTAAAGAAGCATCATTACTTAGGTAAAGGCATGTTTAAGTTCTCGACCTTGACACGGCCGATGTCCATCAGCCAGCTGACTTTCTGACCTTTGAAGGTCTCTCCCCAAGCTGTAATCTGATGGCCTACTAGAGTATCTAGATCTATTACCGAACTGGTGACATAGACTGTTTGTGAAGCACCCCCGGGACGAACGATTTTGTGAGTCCCTTCGCCATTTAGGCCTCCCTTATCTAGAACGCCAGTTGCACTATCCCGAAAAGCTTTCTCGTCTGCCGAACCATAGATATCGCCAATCTTCACCCCAGTGGTCGGAACTTCGGCCTGAATGTTTTTGGCATCTATACCTCCGGCCAGCTTACCTGATAATCTGTTCTTTAAAGTGGCCCCAGAGTAGAAACCGGCAATAGCGGTGACTAAAAATAAAATAACGGTCACAATACTTGATTTGTTGGACATTTTTTGATTGGTATTTACTAGTGGGGGGACGGAGCTCACCCGGGATGAATCCTTACTTGGATCTACTTTGTCTAGGTCGATCGTCTTTATTTCCATGTAACTAGTTTACCAAATTAATTGCAGAATGTTATACATAGAACTCAAGGATACAGTCAGTGGCGAAAGGCCGGGTGGACAATTAAAGGACCATGGCCTATAATCAATGAGTAAATTAATAATGTCCTACAGGGAAGAAGGAGGTGACTGTGTCACTCAAAAGGCAAGTCCTAGTAAGGAGAACCGTCGTTTGCGAAGCTTGCGGAGCGCAAGTTGGATTAAATGACGAGGAGTGCGTATATTGTGGATCTCAATTTGAACCGTTAGAAAAAGATCCAAGCCGACTCCCAAGTGCAAAACGAAGCCAGTATGCGGCAAAAGATGCTGTTCTTTTGAAGTATCATATTGACAAGTTTGCCGACCTTGATGACTTTTATCCGGATAACGTCGATGACCTGATTGCATCCCTCAGGATTCTTAGGGACCACCAGTACCAATTCAGAGACTATATCCTCGATCTTTTTATGTTAATTGGCCATTTTCGATCTATTTGCATGGAAGATAGCCAAGACAAACGGCAAACATATTTGGATGTCTATAAAAGACTGGAAGCAATTTATGCTAGCCTGACTACGTAACCCGCCAATGGCGGGTTTTTTGTGATATTTCTAGGAGGCGAAGCCCGCCTTTGGAAAGACTATGGCGAGGTAAAAAACTTTAGCTCAGACTCGATAAAGCCATCCAAGTTGCCGTCCAAGACGGAGTCCGGATTGGTTTCTTCGTATTCGGTCCGTAGGTCTTTAACTAGTTTATAAGGATGAAGAACGTAAGATCTGATCTGATGACCCCAACTGGCAATAGTAGCTCCGCCTTTGATCCGGCTGAGCTCTTCTTGGCGCTTGGCTTCTTTAATTTCCCAGAGCTTGGACTTGAGAACCTGCATAGCGATCTTGCGGTTCGCATCTTGGTATCTCTGGGTCTGACACTCGACCACAATGCCAGTGGGAAGATGTTTAATTCGGACGGCAGTACTGACTTTGTTCACGTTTTGGCCACCAGCGCCACTGGCTCGGCTCGCTTCAAACTCTAGGTCTTCTTCACGGATCTCGATTTCTGCTTCTTCGGGTAGCAGAGGCATCACCTCGACACCGGCAAAAGAAGTTTGCCGTAATTTGTCGGCATTAAAGGGTGAGAGGCGAACAAGACGGTGAGTCCCTTTTTCGTTTTTGAGGTAGCCATAGGCAAAACGACCATGGACCAAGTAAGTCACCGACTTGATGCCGGTCTCCTCACCGGGGGCATATTCGATAGTTTCGTAAGGCCAGCTGCGTTTCTCAAAGTAGCGTGTGTACATGCGGCTAAGCATACCGGCCCAGTCCATAGCTTCGGTTCCGCCTTGCCCGGCTTTGATGGTGACGATGGCGTCGGAAGCATCGTAGTCCCCTGACAAAAAAGTTACCAGCTCAACTCTTTCGACGTTTTTGGACAAGGTTTCGTAAAGTACCCTAACTTCTTGGTCCAAGCTATCGTCTCCGGAAGACTTTGACATCTGGAGAAGTTCCTCAAGAGACTGAACATCTGAGAGAAGTTTTTCGGTAGAAGTAATGGTATCTCTCGCAGCTGCCATGCCAGACATGACGGCTTTGGCATGATCTTCGTCCGCCCACAAGCCCGGCTCACCGGACTCCAAAGTTAACCGGTTCATTTCCAGGCGAAGTGAAGGCAGATCCAGCTTTTCGGCAATATCATTTATCCGCTTTTTGAGATCGACGATATTTATTTGATTCTCTAGGGCCATGGTTGAATTTTATCCTAATTGTCAAAGCTTGCCACCTGACATTAAAAGTAATTTAGATGTTTATCTCGGACGAATGATAAATAGTGGCAAATGGATCTTTGATTGTATAAAATGAACCTGTGAGACTGATTAAACGTTTTTGGTGGATTATTTTGCTGGTTTTGCTGGCCGGTGGTGGTTTTGTTATTTGGAAAAATGTCCAGGCAAGTGAACTTAAGTCTAAGACGTATACAGTAAAGAAACAGGATCTAACCGAGAAACTGTCCCTCTCCGGAGAAATCGATGCCTGGGAAAAGGCAGACATCAAGTTTCAAACCTCGGGTTTACTGACTTGGGTGGGAGTTAAGGAAGGCGATGTCGTCAAGAAATACCAGGCCATAGCTTCCTTAGATAAGCGAGAGCTCACTAATAGTCTCAATCAATATATGAACTCATATCTTAAAGAAAGGTGGGACTTTGAGCAAGGAGTGGATGACAATAAGGATTGGCAGACAAGAGGGATGACAGACGCCGCCAGAGACATTGTCAAAAGAACTTTGGACAAGAACCAGTATGACTTGAATAATGCCGTGCTAGCCTTTGAGGCAAAGAACCTGGCTCTGAAGTTTGCTACGATTTTCTCCCCCTTTGAAGGCATCGTGACCAAAGTCGATGTCCCGGTCCCTGGTACCAATATTACCCCCGCGAGTGCGGTATTTAGCATTGTCAATCCAAAGACTTTGTTTCTTTCGGCTACAGCCGATCAAACAGAGGTCCCCTCCCTAGAAGAAGGAATGACCGGCAAGGTGATACTGGACTCTTTCCCCGAAAAAGAGCTTATGGCCACGGTGGACAAAATTGGTTTCGTACCTAAAGCGGGAGAGTCGGGAACGGTGTATGAAATAAAGATTCTTTTTGACCCAGAAGAACTTGGTGAAGGAATAAAAATGGGAATGACCGGCGACGTGAACTTCACTTTGAAAGAAAACAAAGATGTCTTGGCAGTACCTGAAGCCTACATCAAAAAAGAGAATGGCAAGTACTATGTAGAGATGATGGTGGATGGCCAGCTAAAACCGGTCGAGGTAAGCCAAGGCGAGATTATTGAAGGGATGGTAGAAATAAAGGAAGGGCTAAATGAAAACGACGTCATCTATAATCAGCCTTAAAGAAGTCAATAAAGAGTATCTTCTGGGAGATGGCTCAATCTTCGTCGCTCTCAAGGATATAAATCTTGATATACATGAGGGTGAGTTCTCGGCCATCATTGGACCTTCGGGATCCGGCAAATCGACTCTCATGCATATGATAGGTCTACTTGACAAACCAAGTCGCGGAGAAATAATTGTGAATGGAAAAAACGTTTCAAAACTGGATGATAATCAGACGTCGACACTCAGGAATTCTTATGTCGGATTTGTTTTTCAGCAGTTTAATTTATTAAACAAACTGACAATCAAAGAAAATGTATTGTTGCCGGCTACCTATTCTAGACGCAAGCTGGAGTTTGATGCGGAAGCGAGAGCGGAAATGCTCATGGAAAAGTTTGGTATTCTTTCAAAAAAAGATTCATTTCCAAATCGGATCTCAGGAGGCCAACAGCAACGAGTGGCAGTGGCTAGGGCACTGATCATGAAACCTCAGCTGATACTGGCGGATGAACCGACAGGAAATCTTGACCATAAAACCGGGAATGAAATCATTGATTTGTTTGAGGAACTTAATAAGACCGAAGGTATCACCATCGTCATGGTGACACACGAAATGGAAATTGCTGAGAGAACAAGGAGGCAAATCCGGGTCCTTGATGGCCAAGTAATTAGCGACAAGAAAAAATGAAGTTAAATGGCTCATATCAATTACTTTCCTCGGCCTTCGCAGACTTTAAGAGAGATAAGGTCCGGACCGGTTTAACTTCTTTGGGTATTATGATTGGAGTGCTGTCGGTAGTTCTCCTTATTGCCCTTGGACTTGGACTAAAAAACTACATCAGAGATCAATTTGAAAGTCTGGGAGCAAACTTAGTCATGATTCTCCCCGGAGCCGGATTTTCTGGAGGAGGAAACCCTGCTAGCTTGACTGGTGGAGCTGAGTTTGATGAAAAAGATGTGTCCAGTATTAAAAAATTATCGAATATTAAATATGTCGTGCCAATATATATTCATTCTTCCACGGTGAGCTCTGCGAATGAGGAAAAGAAGGTAAACGTAATGGGAGCAAATGAGGACATGTTCTCTCTTCTGAATTTGAAAGTTTATGCAGGTGAACTTTGGAAGAAATCGGATGTAGATAAAAAATCAAAAGTGGCTGTCTTGGGCTATACTGTGGCTGAGAACCTGTTCGTAAAACCAAGTGACGCTCTGGGAAAGACAGTCCGTATAGAAGGACTTAGGCTAAAAGTAATTGGTGTGGCTAAAAAAGTTGGTAACCAAGAACGAGACGGGGCTGCTTTTGTGCCCTACACTACCACCTTTGACTCAATCAATACCAAGAAAACTTTTTTTGCCATCTACCTCGGGATTGCCAATCAGAATGTAGTGAGTGGTGTCAAAGCCAATGTCGAAAAAACTTTACTCAGACGATATGATAAAGATAAATTTTCAGTGACCGAACAATCAGAGATTCTTTCTTCAATCAATCAGATTTTCGCAATTCTAAATCTATTTTTGATTGCCATTGGCTCAATTTCTTTGATTGTGGGAGGTGTCGGAATTATGAATATCATGTATGCCACCGTAACGGAGAGAACTAGAGAGGTGGGTATTCGCCGAGCTTTAGGGGCAACCAGAAAAGATATTTTGCTTCAGTTTTTGACGGAGTCAACCATGCTTTCGCTTTTTGGAGGAATTGTAGGTCTCATACTCGCGATTGTGATTGTGCTACTAATACGAAACTGGTTTCCAGTGGCTATCAACTTATTTGCGGTTGTTCTCGCCATTGGAGTCTCAAGCGGTATTGGAATTTTCTTTGGTGTCTTCCCGGCCAAAAAAGCGGCAGACCTCTCCCCCATGGAAGCTATAAGATACGAATAAAAAACTCTAAAAATCAAAAACTCAATCCTTTGACGAGAGTGATGTTAGCTAGATTTGGGCCTTGTTTGTTTTCTCCTGGAACTTCGAGGATGAGGGGAAGATGAGATAATTCTTTTTGGTTAACAAACATTTTTAGACCCGCAAGGCCGATTTTGCCTTCACCGATATTGGCGTGAAGATCGCGGTGGGATCCGAGGTCTGAAGCGCAATCATTGAGATGAAGGCAGATAAGTCTCTTCAATAAATTAAAGTTTTTTAGGTCGGAGACGAGTTTTTCAATGACCGACGAATTTCTCAGATCGATACCTGAGGCAAATAGATGAGCAGTATCGAGACATATTTTGAGTCGGGGATCATCAACTTTGTCGATCAAATAGGCAAGCTCGCTAAGTGAGCCGATTTTGCCTTTTTGGCCGGCCGCGTTTTCCAAGACCAAGTCACAGCCATCTGTCTCAGCTAAGATTCTGTGGAGGGCCGCCACGAGCTGATCCCTGACTGTCTCAAAACCGGCTCCTAGGTGGGATCCGATATGAATTATCACACCGGAAGAATGGATGCGGGTGCCGTTTTGAAGATCCATGACCAAAGAGCTAACAGACTTCTCAAACATGTCTGGATTTTGGGTGGCCAAATTTACCAAGTAGAGCGCGTGAATAAAGACGGGTCCGAGATTATTTCTCTCGACCCCGGCAAGAAAACTTTTGATTTCATCCTCCGGGAAAGGCTTCCGGAACCACAGCCGGGGTGAGCCGGCAAATATCTGCAGGCAATTTCCCTCGATCTTTAAGATATTCTCAATCGATTTGGGCAAACCTCCCGCGATGGAGACATGGGCGCCAATATGACGCATATTACTTCTCGACTATTTCGACGTCGACGATCTTGATATCGGTCACTGGCTTATCTCCTGCAGAAGTGGGGGCGCTGATGATAGCGTCGACGACTTCTTTGCCCTTAACCACCTTACCAAATATGGTGTGCTTGTTATTTAACCATGGAGTTGGAACGGTGGTAATGAAGAACTGGGAGCCATTGGTATTGGGTCCGGAGTTGGCCATGGCCAACATATAAGGCTCACTGAAGCTCAGAGATGTATCAAATTCATCGGCGAATTTGTAGCCCGGACCTCCTGTGCCAGTACCCTGAGGATCTCCACCTTGAATCATAAAGTCCTGGATCACCCGATGAAAGATGGTACCCTGATAGAGAGACTTGCCGGAAATTTTTTGACCGGTTTTGGGATCGGTCCAGTCGATGGTGCCTTTGGAAAGTCCAATAAAGTTGGCTACCGTCTTGGGAGCGGACTGTGGAAAAAGCTCAATGGTAATATCACCCTTACTTGTTTTGATAACGGCGGTGGCTTGAGTGGTAGCGGCGGAAGGAGTGGACATAATGGTTGGGGTTATAACGGGAGTATTAATAATAGTTGGAGACGGAGTGATAATGGAAATATTGGGATCGGTCAATTTGTAAGATCCGGCCGGTTTGGCGGTGGGGAAAAGCTGGCAGCCGGCCAAGAAGACGGCGAAAATTAAGGGAATAAGTTTTTTCATACACTTATGTTAACATGAGAGATATGCAGATGCCTGTGATAGTTGGGATTATGCTTGCAATAATCTTCCTAGTGGCTTTCTCTGAATGGTTTTATCACCTGGTGGAGGGCTGGGGAGGAATAATAATTGATGATAGGTATTTTAGGTATCGGATAGCGGGAGTCTCGATGCTGTCCATGATAATAATCAGCTCTACTTTTTGGGGAATGGCATTAATCACTGAGTGTCCGAATCAAGTGAGAGAAGGAGTTTTTGCGAGATTAAGGTGTGACGAATATCTGAAAATAAAAGCGGGGACGGAGAAGATATTTAACGATGACAGTAAAACTCAAAAACTCGAAAACGCAAAATAAGGAGTTTGATTGAAAATATTTTACTTTTTTTTGAGAAATTTTTCGAGGGAGCGGAGAGCACTGTCGATCCATTTTTCCAAGAAGAAACGATTGTCTTTACGACTAGGAGGCGTACCGTAAACAGGATTCCACCAAGCAGAAGTAATGATCCAGTCACTCCCCTGTCTCTTGACAGCGGCGACAATTTTGTAACCATTGATGACCTTAATGTGTTTTTGAGAATTGGTTGTGGAGCTGTTTTGAACTTCATCAGGAAATCGAACGGCAGTGTCGACCCAATCAGGGCTTAGTCCTCTCTGCTGGATTCTCTCTCTCAGATGCGTAGTCCAAATAACTTTTCCCATTACTTTACCAGTTTGACTGTATTTGGATCCTCGTAGAGCGGGCTCGGAGGGGTGACGACTGGCTCGGCGACTACAGGACTGTCGACCGAAGTTGCTGCCGACGAAGTGACAGTTTCTACCACAGGAGTAGGAGAAGAAGGATCGGCCAGACTGGGGCTGAATGTAACGGTGGTGGTTTCTGTAACAGGTACAGTTTCGGTAACCGGGGCGGGTGTAATAGTCTCCGGGGCTGTTTCGGTGACGGTAGTTGTTGCGGTCGAAGTTTGAGGCAAGAGATCGGCAAGGTGAGTCGAGCCAGGCTGTTCCTGGATGTCGGGCAGGACGTTTTCTCCAGGCGTAATGTCGATTACACCCTGATCTACCGGAAGCTTTATGCCGGGCGTACTGACCGGGGTATGTAAGGCTGGCTGTAAGGGTGTCGAGACGGCCCCGGGAGTAATGTCAATGGGCTCTCTTGAGAAGGTGGCGGAAGGAGGTGACGACAGAGGAGAGGCTGTCGGAATACTTGTTTGGGTGGTGATCATATCCGGATTGATATCGAGACCAATTGGGGGAGTGCCAGAGTCGTCCATATTTGTTGGGTTGTTTATATTTTTTATGCCGATTTCCGGCAGAAGTATTTCCGGAGATAAGTTTATAACAAATTCTACTAAAGAACACACCTCTGATAACTCCAGAGAGTGGGAGAGGTCTCTCTCTACTCCTTGCTTTTCAAAAAGTGAGGTTTTCATTAGTCCTGGATAGAGACCGGTGACTCCGATTTTGTGCGATGATAAATCTAGCTGGAGACACTTGGTAAACCCCGTGATGGCCCATTTGGATGCACAATAAACCGAACGTTCTTTCTTGGCTTGTAGCCCATCTTGAGAAATAATATTAATAATTCGGCCGCCGCCCTGGCCTTTCATCGTCGGAATCACTAGCTTGGTGAGAAATATAGTCCCGAGGGTATTAACAAGCACCACATCCTTTACCTTCTCGGGATTGACCTGTTCCAAAGGACCCTCAATCCAAGTGCCGGCGCAGTTTATTAGCACATCAATTCTTTGATATTTTTTGATTACCTGGCCTACGGCCTGTTCCAAGGAGGGATAGTCGGTGACGTCCGAACTAACATAGTCGCAGTTGATTTCCAGCGAAACTTGTTTTAACTTTTCCTCGTTATGAGAAAGAATAATTACTTGATGGTTTGGAGATAGCTTGGCGGCCAAAGCTTTACCTAGTCCATCGCTACCGCCGGAGATCAAAATAGTTGACATTTTATATTTTTGCGTTTGGTAATTTAGAATGTTTGAATCGGTTGAGGTGGAAGCAGGGTGGGTCGACTTCTGCGCTTAGTATCGATAAAATCAGAAATGGTGAGCACGGTGATAGCCACAAGTGAAAAGGCCATGACACCACCGGCAAGATTCATGTATAGCTTTCTTTCGACCCGGGTAAATCTCGGAGTCTTGTCTTCCGGAGATCCCAGCTTGGATTCTGTTTCGGCTAGATATTTATTGACTGTGGGGTGATTGGAATATAGACTAAGCACTTTGTCAAAGTCGGCTTTGGCTGGCTTCAAGTATGAAATCCAGTAGTTTTCCAAGCCACCCTTCCAGGCAGGGTAGGTATTGCCAATTTCTTCGGCGACGTTGTTTTTGACCATCAAAGCTTTGAGATCGGCAACATCACGGAGAAAATTGTAGTTACCACCACCTTCTTCGGGAACTAACCCGTAAGTAGCAATACCGATGACATTACCCTGAGAAGAGACCGCCGGTCCACCACTATTACCGTGATTGATTGAAGCATCTGTTTGAATTAAATTTTTCTTGTCACCCTTGGCTTGTTTAAAAGCACTGACTACTCCTCCGGTAAAAGTGGGCTCGGCGTTGGCTGAAGTATCTAAGAGATCACTCTGACTACCCATGGCAATGCCGGGAAAGCCGACGACCAAAATACTTGAACCCACACCAACTTCTTCGACCTTTCCCAAAGGGAGAGCCGGGTAATTGGTACCTTCAACTTTGATCAAGGCTACATCTGAGCTGGAAAAGCCGGTGAGCTTGTCCGGAAGATTATAATCTGCGTCGATAAAAGTCGCTTCGATGATATCATTGCCGGTTTTGACTCCTTCTTTAGTAAGTTGAATGGGAGTATTGCCAAGCTGAACAAAGTATTTGTTGATTGGATTAATAATTTTGACAAAATTCTTTTTGAAAAGTTCATCGACGACACTCGCCATTTGGTAGAGAGTCTCTTTCTTTTGATGAGCATCTTTAACTTGTGCTTCGACCAGAGTTTTTTCGATCGGAAAGCTAGACTGTGAAGAAAGAAACACCTGAAAGAAATCGACGAGTAAATTATCAAGTGAGCCTCCTAAGACCCCAAAGATCAGAGAGCTTTCAGGAAGATTGGTAACCACATGACCGTTGGTGGCGATATAGCCATCTTTATTCACAAAAAAGCCACTACCCGCTTGGGCCAAACAAAAAGGGTAAGACTTTCCAGCCAAAAGAGGGCCAGATGACTCGGTAAAATTTGCCTGGGCACAATAATTGTTTAGAATCATGACGACGGAGGGACGAACTATGGCAGCCAAGCGAGCTGAGTCATCCGGACTGGAAATGCCTTTGACTTGACTAAGACCTGAAATACCTCTAGCCAGGTCGGCTATATCACTTCGAGAAGCTTCACTTGTCATGACAGCAATCAGAGAAACTCCCGAGCTATTGGTCCAGACATCGACAGTTTTGGATGTGCCATAAAAAGAAAATAAGTAGCTTTTGGTCTCCCAGCCGGGAAGATAAGACGAAGGAGTACTAACCGGTTTTGGAGCGGTAAAGCTGTCTCCCAAAATTTTTCTGAGAGCCACTAAATCGATTTTTTCTTGAGTGATCCGGACTGTCACTGGAGATAGTAAATGCAGAAAGACGGTCTCTTTTTTGGCGGGAGGGATCCATAATAATTTATCGAAGGTGACTTGAAGGGGTAAACCAGAAGGACCACCATCCCAAACGGAGCCATCTTCTAGTATTTTTTCTTCAGGTAGAGCCGGTCTAAGAGAGCTCGTGACTCCAGTAGCCGCCCGACTTGAAAGATCGTTTTGATCATCGAGGACTAGGAGCCCAAGGCCGATACCAGAGACAAGAAAAAATAAAATAAACAAACCTACTAAACCCTTCCGAAGATTCATAAATTAAGTATACTTCAGTATTTGAAATTTAGGCCGACGGTAGGTGAAATTATTCTGACGGCGGGAGTGAGAGTAGGTGTGGCCGAAGGAGTGGCAAGCAGCGCCGATTCCGTGGCTCTAGGAGAAAGTTGGGTACCAGATGAGGGAGTAGGCGTTTCGGAAGGTACAGGAAATAAAAGAGGGTCAGATTCCTTTGGCTGGCTGGCTCCGGTACCGGTCCAGTAGATAGCGATCGCTACCCAAAGTATGACGGTGATAGTAACCAAAACCCAAGTAATTCTTCGCATAAGAACAATCTTATCAGCTGAGCGAAGAAATATAGTAGAGAGCCTGGAGAGCTCTTTTTGCCATATCGATTTCATGAATGAGGATTTGATTTGATTCGTCTTCTACACGGACAAGCGTTGAAACGCTGGCTAGCTCTTCGGCAATTTCCTCGAGAGTTTCCGGCTCGTGTTTTTCCCTTTCCAAGAGACTTAAGTTCTTTCTATACTTCCGAATTTGATTTTTCATGTCACCAATGATACCTAGATAGATATCGATATTGGAACGACAGAGGGAGTAGTAGCCGGTAACTAAAACGGTGGCCGAGGCTAGATTCTGGAGATCGTAATCCCCCTTTAGAAGCGATTGAACTCTCACAAGTGTTGATTCGAGGATATCTCGATCGAACCAATCTGACCCTGGATCACATAGAGATGATTTAAGCTTGTCTCCAATACGACGTTATGGGCCAGAATTACTTTAACCTAAGTTGGGGTAGTGGCACGCTTTCCACTTTTTGCCGCTCCCACACCAGCAAGGGTCGTTGCGGCCGATTTTGGCAGTACCAACTTGGGATGGATTCCGGGTCGAGCCCGGAATGACAGATGAAGAAGGGTCAGAAGAGGTTTCGATGGTGCGTCGCTGGACCGGCTGAGGAATATTCACCTGGACCCGGAAGATGCGATGGGCAATGGTGGAGTCGATGCGGGACAGGAGACTCTCAAACATGGAGAAGGACTCTTGCTTGTACTCGACCAAGGGGTCTTTCTGGGCGTAACCTCGAAGACCAATACCATCGCGCAGATTGTCGATCGCATCCAGGTGATTCATCCAGAGCTCATCATAACTATCGAGAGCGACGAATCTCTCGACTTGGGTAACGACATCATCGCCAAAGTGCTGTTTCTGAGAAGTTCTGGCCTGAAAAATTATTTTACTGAGCATTTCTTTGACTTCCTCATCGGTGCGGCCAGGTAAACTTTTTTCCACTGAATTGGCCGAGGCAGGGTCGAGCGGGAGAATACTTTGGAAGTCTTTCACTATTTGATCGGCTTCGGTTTTGTTGATACCCGAGGCAGAATAGACACTGGCCAGATAATTGACTTCTTTTTCTAGGGCTTGATCTACTTGGAGGGAACAAATTTTTTCATCCCCGGTCAGAATATTACGGCGCCTGGCGTAGAATATCTGACGCTGTCTATTCATCACATCGTCGTAGTCTACCAGGTGCTTCCGCTGATCAAAATAAAAGGACTCGACCTTGGACTGAGCCGTTTCGATAGCTTTGGCGACCATGCCGGCTTCGAGGGGCTGATCGTCCGGGACCTTCAGGAAGTCCATGAGGCGGCTGACTTGGTCACCGCCAAAGATGCGCATAATGTCGTCCTCGAGAGAAATATAAAAACGGGAAGAGCCGGGATCTCCTTGACGACCGGAACGCCCACGAAGTTGATTGTCTATACGCCGAGACTCGTGTCGGACAGCACCGATGATATGGAGTCCGCCGGCTTGTTTGACTTTTTCAGCCTCTTCTTCCCACTCCTTCAAGTCTCTTCCATTTGGATCTCCCCCCAAGACGATGTCGACACCTCGGCCGGCGATATTGGTGGCCACCGTTACAGCTCCGAGACGTCCGGCTTCGGAAATAATCATGGCCTCATTTTCATGATTTTTGGCATTTAAGACTTGGTGAGGAATTCTTTTTTTCTTGAGATACTGCCCCACGATGTCGTTTTGTTCGATGGACTTGGTACCGATAAGAATGGGCTGACCTTTGGCGTGAAGTTCCTGGACCTCACTCATAATGGCGGTGTACTTGGCTCCCTGAGTCTTGTAGACAATATCAGAATAATCTTCGCGAATATTAGGCCTATTTGTAGGGATAATAATGACATCCAGATTGTAGATTTTTTTGAACTCTTCTGCCTCCGTATGGGCGGTTCCGGTCATGCCGGATAATTTTTTGTAAAGACGGAAGTAGTTTTGCAGTGAGATAGTGGCCAAGGTTCTGGACTCCTGCTGTATTTTGACACCTTCCTTGGCCTCGATAGCCTGATGCAGTCCATCCGAGTAACGACGGCCAAACATAAGCCGCCCCGTATGATCGTCTACGATAATGACTTCGTCATCTTTCACTATGTAGTCTCTGTCTTTCATGAAGAGAGTTTGAGCCTTGAGAGCTTGTTCCAAGTGATGGAGAGTTTGGTAGTCTTGCTGATATAGATTTTCGACGTTCAAAGTTTTTTCCAGCTTGCGCAAGCCATGGTCTGTCAGATTGGCGGTCCGCTGTTTTTCATCTACTTCAAAGTCCGTATCGGCAGACAGGGCTTGGATGAGACCCGCAAAACGAAAATATTGGTCGGTAACTTCCGAGTCCGGTGCAGAAATAATCAGGGGAGTTCTAGCTTCATCTATCAGGATAGAGTCTACTTCATCAACGATGGCAAAGTGGTGCGGGCGCTGAGATAGATTCTCCGGAGACTTGGCCATATTGTCTCTTAAATAATCAAACCCAAATTCATTGTTGGTGCCGTAGGTAATATCACAGCGATAAGCTTCGGACCTCGTGGCTGGTCGCATGTGCTGGAGGTGGATGTCCGGGTGACTCGAATCGGTAAAATCTGGATCATAAATGGCAGCGGGTAGGTCCCCTTGGCCGGAAAAGATACAGCCAACTGAAAGACCTAAAAAGTGATAAACCTGACCCATCCAGCCAGCATGACGTCGGGCCAGATAGTCGTTTACTGTCACTAGGTGAGCCCCTTCGCCGGTGAGCGCATTGAGCACCATAGCAGGAACGGCGGAGAGAGTTTTACCTTCACCGGTTTTTTGTTCGGCGATTTTTCCCTGATGAAAAGTGATGGCGGCCATGAGCTGAACATCAAAAGGTCTCAAACCCAAGGTCCTAGCGGCAGCCTCTCGAGTCAGAGCAAAAACTTGAGGCAGAACATCGTCCAGAGTTTTCTCGCCTTTGAGCTCTTCTTTTATTTGAGCGATTTCCGGCTTGAACTCGTCGTCTTTCATATCTTTCACCGAGTCTTCCAGAGAGTTGATGGAGGCCACGATTTTCTTCAGCTTTTCAACTTCGATTTTGTTGGGATTAAGGATGGGGTCTAAAAAAGAAAACATGTCAATTGATTATATAGCTAAATGCTTGGATCGCCACGCTGCACTCGCGATGACGGAAATTAGACGAGAGAAATGAGGAGGTTGGAGCGAGTGTGGGCGGTGACATAGAAAAAGCGGGTACTGAGAGACCGCATAAACTCTAGTGTGGGCTGGTGATAGTCATACCAAAAAATCCGATTGATCAAGACGTAGCGCGCATGATCTTTGAGAGCCTGGATAAAGTCGAGATTTTCCAACTTCTTGGGGATGTACTTGCCTTCAAAACAGTCAACCAGTATCAGATCATATTTCTCAGATGTCAGATTAAGGGCAAAAGGGAGAGCGTCCGCAATAACTATTTCCAAATTTTTGACTTTATTGAGCCCAAAGTATTTTTTACCGATACTGGCCATGAGCGGATCTATCTCGACAGCGGTAATTTTGGCTTTGGGATATCGCCGGCGGACCAGTAAAGTATTTGACCCTCCCCCTAGTCCGAGGAGTAGAATATTTTGAGGGACAAAAGTGCGAGGAATTAATTTTTTGAGGCCCGTTTTCCAAATATGGGTCAAAATATCGCCGGACTCGATTAGACCATCGACCATTAAAGTAGGCTGGAGAAGATATTGGTGCAGAGTGATATGACGATTGTAAGGAGTGTCGGGAAACTTAATGATTTGAGGAAAAAAAAGGTGTCTTAGAGACATATTAGTTATTACTTTCTTTTAAGGATAGCTCGGCTCTAATTTTCCGAGCCAAGTCGCCCCAGGCTTTGTAGCGGCGATTTAACATATTGGTGGTCACTCTCACAGGTAACACGCCCTTCGTCATAAAAGCGGCATCGAGTAAGTCGGCGGCAGCGCGATCTCGCTCAAGATACGAATCGGTGCCGGAAACAATAGCAACCACCGACATATTTTCTCGAGAAGCGGTCACAATGGTGGAGTAGCCGGCCTCTTCGGTGTAGGCAATCTTAAGACCTGATACACCAGGATAGACCCCGAGAAGACCATTCCAGTTTGGTAAATAATAGAACCCGTGGGAGGAGGAGGTGGCAATGTCCTGATTGTCTGACTGGGCAGCCTTCAGAATTTCCGGGTAATTTTTTTGTACATTATTTACAAGTCGAGCGACATCTTCCAAAGTTGAGTACTGATTTTGATCATCTAAGCCATCTGGATTGACAAAATGAGAGTGGGACATGCCCAACAAACCGGCTTTTTGATTCATATAGTAGATAAATTCCGAAGGGTAAATATCCACTGCCAAGGTGGCTCCGTCCGCCAGAGCTTGGGCGGCGTCATTGCCACTGGTGGCGATGGCTCCCCGGAGAAGGTCTTCGGCCGAAAAAATTTCTCCGGCTTTTAAACCTAAAATAGTGGGGACCTTGTTGATCGAATTTTCCGAGGCGGTAATCTGAGTGCCTAGGGGAATAAAATCTATGACGACCTGGGAAGACAAGAGCTTGGTAAACGAAGCCGGCGAAGCTCTGAGAGAGCTACCTTTACTATAGTAGACCACTCCACTATCGGAGTTGTAGACTAGATACCGAGGAACAGAGGCGAGCGACTCTAGTTCTTTGGACTTGGTGAAGTCCAAGTGAAGATCGGAGATTTTTTTGGAAATTTTTTCGCTCTGATCCCGCCCTAAGAGTAAGGGAGATAGCAGTAAACCGTTTTTTTGGGAGGAAAAAAAATAGACTCCAGAGCCCACGAGGACCAGCAAAATAAAGAGGGCGAACAAAAGCTTTTTAGACACGCCGGATGATGCTTTTGCCGACAAAAGGGATCAGTATTTCCGGGACCTTCACAGAACCGTCTGATTGCTGATAGTTCTCAAGTATTGCCCCCAGTATCCGAGGTGTCGCCACGACAGTGTTGTTTAGAGTATAAACATATTTGAGAGAGCCGTCGGACGCCTTGTAACGAATGTTCAGGCGACGACTTTGGAAGTCGTTGAAGTAGGAGTCGGAGTGAGTTTCGCGGTAAGCATTTTGACTGGGGAACCAAACTTCGACGTCGTACTTGCGGCGCTGACCAGCACCCATGTCTCCTGTACACATGAGAAGGATATGATACGGAAGTTTCAAGTCTTGTAAAAGTTTTTCGGTGTGGCCAAGCATCTGGTCATGCATCTTACGGGTTTCAGTTTCATCGGCTACGGTATAAACCACTTGCTCCACCTTGTTAAATTGGTGGACCCTAAAGATACCCTTGGTATCTTTGCCGTAGGAACCCACTTCCCGACGATAGCAAGGAGAGATACCCACCATCCTGACGGGTAAATCTTTTTCGTTTAGGACTTCATCTTTGTGGAAAGCGGTGAGTGAGACTTCGGCAGTGCCGATGAGACTTTGGCCATCCTGAGTCTTGTAGTGGTCTTCTTGGCCCCAAGGAAAGTAGCCGGTACCCCACATGGCTTCATCATTGACCATCCAAGGCACGGTCATGGGGGTATAGCCTTCGCCGATCATCATTTTTAGCGCGTACATTAAGAGAGCGTATTCCAAGAGAACCAAATCATTCTTGGTAAAGAAAGCCCGGCTACCGGCAATACGGACAGCCCGCTTGTTGTCCAGTAAATCTAGATTTTCGGCTATATCTTCGTGAGGGAGAACCGGAAAATCGAATTTTGGAAGATCTCCCCATTTTTTTACCTCGACATTACCGGACTCGTCATTACCCACCGGGACATCATCGGCCGAGGGATTGGGGATCTGATACATTAGTTCAGTAAACTGCTTTTCGGTTTCGGCTAGCCTTGGCTCTACTTCCTGTAGTTTTTGTTTGATTTCCCTGCCCGTAGAAATTTGCTCTTCGCTCGGCTTGCCTTTGAGATCGGCAATATTTTCGTTTGCCAGATGTCTTAGATTTTCAACTTCTTTGATTAGGCCTCGCCTCTCATCGTCGATCTTGATAAGTTTGTCCACCATGGCAGGATCGAACTGCTTGTTGGAGATCGCAGCCTTGAGACTTTCTTGGTTGTCGCGGATGTAGTTGATGTCTAGCATGGGAAATTTAACAATTTATATTTTATATTGTACATTGATGTGAGAGGCTTGGCTTCAGAGTCCTAGATCGGAGGCGATTTTCTGCATGGAGGTGAGGCAAATGTCGATGAATTTTTCGAGAGGGAGATCGAGTGTATCTGGATTGGCGCAGAGAGCCACTTCGTCCCGGCGGGTACCGGCGGCGAACTTGGGCTCTTTGAGAAAGCGCTTCAAGACAGAGGAGACTTTGACATCGGCTAGCTTACGAGAAGGGTAGACGAAGGCTACGGCCATGATGAGACCGGTCAGAGAGTCGGCACAGAAAATTGACCAATCGGCTTTGGAAACAGGGTGGACATTGGTTAGTTCCCGAGCATGGGAGAGGACAATGTGATGGACAGAATCGGAAAGATCAAGATTGTATTTTGCGAGGGCTTCTTTGGTGTGGGCAGGATGCTCGGCTTTATAGGGATCGGAGTAATCAATGTCGTGAACTAGCCCTGCCAGAAGCCAGTCCTCCTTGGGAGGTTCTTTTTCACCCAGTAAGTTATTGGCGGAAAAATAATCATAAAGCCCGCCCATACAAGCTTCTAGCGCCAGTGAATGAGTGTAGATCTTTTCGTCTAATTGAGTTTTGACTGCTTGGCGGTATTCATCGTTCATATATGTGAATTATAAGAGCTTGCTCGTCTTCTTTTCAATAACGATTATTATTGAAATATCCAGACTGCGCTTCCTCTTATAATCGCTTGTAACTTCGTTACAATGCTTGATTATAATAATAATATGAAGAGATATATATTTTTTCTAATTTTTGGCTGTTACCTATTGCTCACTCGCAGTACTTACGCCGCGACTCTTCCCACAGCTGAGAGGGTGGAAGAAGTCACCCAATTTGCCTCCCGAATTACTATCAACCAAGACACCTCGATCACGATTGAGGAAACAATTGAGTATTTCACCCCGGAAGAAAAACATGGTATCTACCGCTATATCCCGGAAAGGTATAGGAGAGAAGGTGTAGTGTACAAGAATACAATTTCTGACGTGAAGGTGACTGACGTGACAGGAGATCCGCAGCCATTTACCCTTTCCAGAGACAGCAACAATTTGACGATAAAAATCGGGGACCCAGACATAACTTTTTCCGGTGAACGGACGTACAAGATTTCGTATAGAGTGGCCAATGCAATTCTGAGACAACAGGGGTTTGACGAACTGTATTGGGATATCACGGGCGAAGGGTGGACATTCCCAGTGATCAACTCTGCAGTTACCATCAAGTCTCCCTTTGCCCCGATTCAGGAATATATTTGTTTTGTCGGACCGGTCGGAGCCGTCTCCTCAGACTGTAGCAAAAAGGGGGACACCAAGGAGGTATCTTTGGATACCAAAGAGGTCATTAATTATGGAGATAATTTTACGGTGGCGATCAAGCTGGACCCGGTAAACAGTTTGATTTTCCCAACTAAATTCCGGATATTTTGGGAGAATTTTATAAATAACTCTCCCCTACTGCTATTGCTTTTGCCTGGTCTTGTAATGTTTGGGTATTGGTACAAAAAAGGTAGAGATTACCGATTTATCTCTCCCAATGTATTTGACATGGATCCAAACGCCCCTCAAGGGATGAAACCTATCTTTGAACCGGTAAATGTTCCTATGGTGTACGAACCCCTAAAGGCACTAACCCCGGGAGAAGCCGGGACTCTCCTGGATGAGAGAGTGGACAATCAAGATGTCGTCGCAGAGATTATTGATCTCGCCAGGAAGAAGTACCTTGGCATTGAAAGAGTGGAAAATAAGGGATTCTTAAAGTTTGGTCATGATTACTTATTGACGAAATTCAAAGATGGTCCGGGGAACTTGCCGTCCCAGCAGGAATATTTGATGAAGCATATCTTTAATTCCAAATCAGAGATCAAACTGAGTGAACTAAAAGGAACTTTTTACACCCACATGGCTAAAGTCAAAGAGTTGCTTTACGAAGGTCTCACCGAGAGAAAGATGTTTACATCCAAGCCGATGAATGCTCTCGGGATAGGAGTGGCACTAGCAATTTTTCTGGATGTTGCGGTTTTTATGGCGACGATTTCGACCATTATTTTCTTACAATCCGGGTGGCCGGTCCTGGTAATGATTGGTTCCTTTGTAGTTTCGCTGATCTTCGCCATAAAAATGCCCCAGAAAACAGCAGTAGGGACCAACCTTTCGCTGCAGGCCAAAGGCTTGCGGGAGACTATTCGCCTGGGAAAGTGGCGGGAGGAAATCAAGGAGAAGCACCTCTTTATCGAAGAGGTATTACCTTTTGCAATTGCGTTTGGAGTGATCGGAAAACTAGCCAAGGATATGCAGAAACTGAATATCGAACCACCTAGATATATGTCAGGTGGCTTTGGACACAATACACTGGCTTGGACCGGTTTTATGAACGACTTTAGTAAGTCTGCTTCGAGTGGACTAAGCTACAACCCATCATCAAATTCCTCGGGAGGGTCGGGATTCTCAGGAGGTTCTTCCGGCGGTGGAGGTGGAGGCGGTGGTGGAGGGAGCTGGTAGTTTTACTTTACCGACTTGATAGAGTAAGTCACTTTACCGGCCGGGGCTTCGACTTCGACGTTCTCACCCACTTTTTTGCCAATCAAAGCTTTGCCCAAAGGCGACTCGTGAGAAATCTTTTTGGCAGCTGGGTCGGCTTCCCATTCCCCCACAATGGAGAATTCATGCTCTTTACCGTTGATACCGACCATGACGACACTACCGATACCGACCTCTTCTTCGCCGGATCTCTTGATGTCGACCACGGTGACTCGAGAAATTATGTCTCTCAGTTCTTCTATGCGTCCTTCAAGGGCAGCCAGATCTTCTCTCGCGGAATGATACTCGGAGTTCTCCGAGAGGTCTCCAAATTCACGGGCTTTAGCCACGCGATCAATACCTTCGGCTAGGCCGGTGGTTTCTAGTTTTTTGAGCTCTTCCACGAGCTGGCCGTAGCCAAGCGGTGTCATTTGAACTCGTTGAGTGATTTGAGTCATTTACTTTATATAGTTATTGGTTATCGTATAAATATAAGCCCTGCTTTTCCATTGTCAAGACTGTATAGTCTCAAAAAAAAGACCAGTCCCTGTTGCTTGTCGGGAGCCGGTTGACGCGAACCTTATATCTGTAGTGGTATTTTAGCCCGAATTGACTGGCTTGTCAAGTCAAGCACGCACGTAATTGGATAACTTTAGGCACAAAACTAGAGCAAAATAAGTGCCAGGTGCTTGAGCCTAATGTTTGATAAAATATAGGCGTAGCTATATGGCCCCGTCGTCTAGCGGTCCAGGACGTCTGGTTCTCATCCAGAAAATCGCGGGTTCGATTCCCGCCGGGGTCACCTCAAAGAAGTTTCGCCCAGATTTCTGGGATATCGCCCGTGCGCCCGCCCACGCACGGAGCGATGCGAAGGGCTTTTTTAATTCCCCAGTAAGTTGTTTATCTTTCAAAAAGTAGTTCGAGCCGATGTTTTTAGCGAAGATTCGCAAATCTTCGCTAGGGGTATCCGGTCGCGCGACTTTTTGCGCCTGCAGGGCGCAATGTACGAACTCGGTCATGGGTTCGAGCCAACTTGAACCACCTGATTTATTTTTGGCTATCTTGCTTTCAAGATTTTGCTTGGAAGTAAACAATTCGTTTTTCTTTTGCTTGTAAGTTTGAGAGTCGATGGTCCCATCAAGATAGCTATCAAGGAGAAGGTTGAGTTTGCCATCTAGCGTTTGAATATCAAACTTTAGTTTTATCAAAAATGTTTCCGAAGATTGCTGATCTAGTATTTTGTCTCGCTCGAGCCAATTGAGCCAATTTTTCTTCCATGCTTGGGGAAGTGTGGCAGAAGAAACAAAGCCGATTAACTGATCTTTTAATTTTGTTTCTTCTAAGTACGGCTGAGAACAGGGTT
>CAZUFH010000001.1:49430-52237 GCA_964618885.1 uncultured Pseudomonadales bacterium | reverse complement strand
TCGGGGTGTCTGCTTCCCAAGATAATACTTTCCGCCTCTGGCAGAGACCACACCCCACCCATCACCAAGAAGCAGATGCGTTCCGAAGATATCGTTTTGTCTACTGACATCTTCATGATCTTATCTTGGGCAATTTCCGAAAATCCGGCTAAACCCAAGTACAGCTGGCGAGACTCAAATGGGGTAATGTGACCTTCAAAAACGTGTTTGAGTTTCACTCCCATCTCAAGCGCCAGATCGCAGATGTAGGCTGGTACTCTTCCATCTTCTACGTTCTTCGAAAATACCAGTTCCATGGTTCCCCCGCATTTGTAAGCTTCGGAAAGTAAAAATCCGAGAGCCACCCTAGCACCACTATTTTCAATATATTGAGGTGGTTGAGAGATTAGGCAGACATCAATGTCAAGGTAATTTCCCTTGCGGTTTTGTTGGACTACCAGCAAGGCAAAAACAATATCTCTTGAGCACCACCGATAAGGCCGCCAGTCATGGTTTTTGGGAAGAATATTCTTTTTCCGAAACTTTACGTCATATGTTTTTACTTGGGCTTCATAGATCTCCAGGCCCTTTAGAACATGTGCTGTGGATGGCATACATCCTCCTTACCTAATCTTTACGGTATCAGTTTTTAATGTCGACGGATTTGTATGGATAATATAAAGAGTCACATTGGCAGCTCCAACTCTAAGAATTTCTTCACCAATTTTTGCATTGTCTGGTGAATATCTGCTTGAGGATGGATCGCACATAAGTTTTGCGTGATATTCAATCCACTCAACGGAACCTTCACGTCCATATGTTTTAGTTGTTGTGAGGGATGCCCTTGCACTTTTTTCGGTGATCTTAGCTTCAATGAGAACTAGTTTTCCGCTCCCATCACGATATATAAGATCAATCCCTTTTTCAGCTTTTCCCGGAGAGTCGTAGAACTCAGGTCTCAGGTTTAGTTGCTCTGTTGCCACTTGTGCAGCGACCATTTCACCAATATCTCCTTGAAACGAATTTAACGCAGGTGACACTTTTGGTTTCTCGGTGGCTAAATTCTTTTTTGTCGACTCAATTATTGCTCGAACGTCCTCGTTACTGGGAATTTTACAGCAAGCCTGGGACATAAGCCCTCCTCGTAAAATTTATTTTTCAAAGTCCACCTTCACTATCTGGAGGAATTCTACCATCCCCACAGACACGAATGATAAAATATCCATATGGAATCAGAAGTTATCTCTCAGGCAAAAAAACTCTATGCTCTAGCCCAAAAAACCGGTTTGTTAGGAGTCGAAAGCTTTGTCGACGTGTTCTCAGATGTGAAGCTTAATAAAATTGCTCATGGTTTAGATGAGGACAGGGACATCTTTATGGTAAACAGCCGGGAGGTAGATGCCGCAGGAAAAATATGGGAGGATGGAGTTCATGACCGTATTATGACTGATGTGTCTCAGATATTCATAGATTATCTGCAGGAAAAAGGAAAATCCTTCATGCTGGACTACGACTCGGCGGTAGAGGATATAGTCTTTAATTTTAAGTCTGTTTGCTCCGACCTGGATATTTCCGACATTGGTGAAGAAAAAATTGAGGGGGATTGGTACCAAAGTATGAAAATAGGGGAGGATGTTTTTAAGTACAAAATGACAGATCAATATGTACCCGGGGATGTCTTGTACGATATTGGCAGAAAGCTATTTCCTTTATCCAAGGCACTTCTCTGTACCAATTTTGGCGATCAAGATCAATATCTCATCGTGAGCTTGGACTTCGCGCCAGAATTCACCGATTTTGGCTTTTTCTCAGTTTAGTAATAATATTTACTTGACTAGATTGGTCTCATTCTCTTTCTCAAAACTCCCCCTTGACACTCTGTTGCGAATGACATATAAATAACATTAGTCAAAAACGCAAGTTTTTGATCAGAGTTACTAGCAATAGTAAATCGAGAGAAGGCTCCGCAAGGAGCTCTTTTCTTTTCTGTACTACTCCACTATCATTCCGTCGTTTGTCATCCTCGCGAATGCGGAGATCCATCTTCTCTGGTATATTGTTATTTAGTGAAACAAATCCTGCCCGTGTTGTTTCTTTTCTTACTTGTCATTATTTTCCCCCAATTCGCTCTGGCCGGGCCAGTCATTTCCATTTCTTCCCCTCCATCCTCTGTTGTGGCAGGAGAAGAATTTATCATTTCCTTTCAAGTTTCTGGGCTAAGTGTCAGCTCATCATATTTCATGAAAGCCTTGGGTGGGAACAACTTCTCTGAGGTCGATACCTGGAACTCTTCCTGGTTACAACAAAATGCAAGCTGGACCAGTATGCCGGAATTTTCTTCTGATGTTGAAGGCAATGTCCAGACAACCATCAAGGCTCGTTTTGACTCTTCCACCACTGCCGGTTCAAAAGAATTCAAGATCAGAATCAGAAAATCAGACAATACAACCAATTATGATTCTTCAGTCGTCGACATCTCCGTTTCAGTGACTACTCCGACTATACTTCCGACCGCTGACCCCACCCCTTCCGAGACACCTACGCCCACTCCGGCCACACCGACGCCCACAATCTCCAAATCCACTTATAAAATAAACAAACCAAAAGATCAAAGTGGAGGGTATCTGTCTAGCGTTAAAATCAATATTGATAACGTTTACACCCATCACGAAGATGACGAAACACTAGACTTCTGTCCTGATTGCTATTGTGACGCCGAAAAGCAAGTTCCGTGCGGACTTGGGGCTCACACCATTACCCTGACCAAAGCTGGCTTCACAGATTGGTTCGAATCGCGAAACTTTATTCAAGGAGAAAGTTACGAAGAG
>CAZUFH010000001.1:21333-49420 GCA_964618885.1 uncultured Pseudomonadales bacterium | reverse complement strand
CCATCTCACCTAGTGCCCCCCCAACAAACTCACCCACTCCCACCTCTACACCGTCATTGCGAGGAGGTACCCCAGAGTTTACCCGCCCGGGCGGGCGGCAATCCAGTCCCCTCCCATCCCTCTCACCATCCGTCATCCCGGGCTTGACCCGGGATCCATCCCCATCTTCCCCCTCCTCCGTTCTCGGCGACTCCACCGATTCCGCTACTGTCTCCCTCGGAACGTTGGGATCATCTCCAAGTCATACATCTTCCGCCATAGGCGGATCCGCCTCTGGCAGAGACATCCAAGAACTGACATCTTCGAACTCCGCTCTCAAGTACACCTTCATCTTTGGAGCTCTCCTCTCGGCCGGATCAGGAGGATGGTTGTATTTTAGGCATAAAAAAGATTAGAATAGTTCCATGAGAAAATTTCTTCTGAGATATGCCCCGGTCGTCCTATGGATGAGTCTCATGTTCTTCTTTTCCTCTCGCTCAGATCTGCCCACCAGCGGTACGGTCACCGAAGATTTCTTTTCCAAAAAGTTCGCTCACGTCTTTGAGTACTTCATTCTGATGTTTCTGATGTTCCGTGCTGTCGGCGAGAAAAGCACCGCCAAAGCCTTTCTCTTTTCACTCATCTATGCCTTTACGGACGAAATTCACCAGCTTTTTATTCCATATCGCACCGGCAAACTGATTGATGTTGGTATCGACTCTCTTGGCCTAACTCTTTCAATCCTTGTTATCAACAAACTCCAGTTATGGAACAGCTTTTTGTTAGTAGCTCCACCGAAGAAACTCAGGAAATAGCTTCCGGCCTCACTGCCAAGCTGGAGAAGGGGACGACCCTTTGTCTTTATGGCGCTCTGGCTGCGGGCAAAACAACCTTCACCCAGGGTATAGCCTCTGTTCTAGGCATCCCTCGTCTAGTCTCACCTACATTTTTAATTATGCGAGAGTATCCGGTGAGTAATCACCACACCATCAAAACCCTTTATCACCTCGATCTCTATCGTTTGAATTCCATCGAAGAAATCAAGGCCTTCGATGTCGAGGAAATCTGGTCCGACCCCAGCAATCTCTTGGTGATCGAGTGGCCGGAAAAATTTGTCGATATTCTGCCCAAGCACCGCGCCGACATCTTTTTCAAATCTACCGACGACAACGAACGGGAAATCAAAATCATCACCCATTAATCGGACACGCCATTGTCATTCCCGCGCAGGCGGGAATCTATAAATGTAAAATATACAATCTACAATATGAAATTATTTTTGGACTCCACAGACAACACCCAAGTCATCATCCGCCTCGGCGAAAAAGAATTTATTAACAAAGTCGACTCTCCTCGGAACCAAGACGTTTTTGGCTTTCTTCTCTCTTGCCTCAAAAAAGAAAATCTCCAACAGAGAGATTTGACTGAAGTAGAAGTAAATCCCGGCCCCGGATCCTTTACCGGTACCCGCATCGGTGTCACTATTGCGAATGCCATAGGTTTTGCTCTTGGTATTCCGGTCAACGGTCAGAAAAATCCCGTGGATCCCATATATTCCTCTCCTCCCAGAATCACACCCCCAAAATAAGTAATTTGACCATCGACCCATTTCCTTGTATTCTAGAATGTAATGAACAAAACAATTTTCTCGGTCTTGGCATTCTCTTTTGTTTTTTTGATCGCCTTTTTCTCAAATGTAGCCAGCTAAAACTATTTTTAATCACTGCCCTAGCGATCCTTCTTTTCCCGGTCAATGCTATGGCTATCACTGGAAATACCTTCTATGTTCGTTTGGGCCAGCCCAAATCCCCAACCAACCAAGATAGTTTAAAACTTACTTTTGTCGCCGGAGACCTTACTGAGAACCCCACGAGAAGCATCACTGTCAAGTGTTTTAAAAAAGGTCCTTCAGACGGGGGATACTCACAGTTCGACACCGACAAAGTGATGATTCCAGGTGGAAACACCGATACTTGTAGCGTCACTAGTAGTATCTTAAGCACTCCTGGTTCTTACTCTTTTTACGTCACAGCCGACGTACCTTCAGAGCCCACTCTTACCAGTAGTACCGTCACCGTCGATTTCAATACTTCAGGCCCGGAGACCCCCCAATTCGTATTCCAAAGAAAAGCTCAACAGCTGTGACTACAAGATCAAGTTTAAGACCGCGAACGACGGCAAGACGGTCAAAGTTCAGCTCTTCAGATCAAATACTTTGAACATCTCTGTCGGGAGTAGTTCAGTCATCGCTTCTCAAAATATCGGACCCAACACCGAAGGCGAATTTATCAACACCATTCCGACTTGTGGCCAGGACAATTACTATGTCTTAAGGGCTGTCGATAGCTCGGACAATGCCTCCGGTACAGTCGGAGATAGCTTCACTACCACCACAATAACTTCAACTACCACCTCCAGCACCGGTACTACCGGCCAGTCGGGAAGTACAGGAGCTATTGCGCTAGGAGGTGGCGCTACCTCCCAGGTCTCACCAGAAGGTACATCTGGGACCTCTCCAGACGCTTCCGATTCCAGTACGGTTACCGAGGTTTCGGACTCTACTTCTCCCACTTCAGAGGTTCTAGGTTCATCCACCGATACCGGTTACAGTCTTAAAAAGTGGCTTTTCCTAATCGGTACCGGTTTTCTTATTTACTTCTTCCTGAAGTCCTTCCTCAGAGAAAAATCAAAGTAACCCGTCATTGCGAGGAGCAGTGGCGACGTGGCAATCCAGAATCATATAAAATAGTATTAGATGAAATATCTTCTCGGTATAGGGTTAATACTTTTTGCTGTCCTCATTTTGGGTGGTACTTATATCCCACTGTTACAGCAGGAGATAAATTATCGGCTTGGTAAATACTCTCTTACACAGGACATCAAAGAAACCAAACCCCTCGACACCGATTTCGGAATTATCATTCCCAAAATTGGGGCCAACTCCCGAGTCGTCAAAAACGTCGATCCGTTTAATTCTCAAGAATATCAAGTGGCACTTACCAAAGGAGTCGCTCACGCGAGAGGATCTTCCCTTCCTGGCCAGCCGGGGAACATTTTCCTCTTCTCTCACTCTTCAGCCGATTTTCTAAATGCCACCAAGTATAACTCCATCTTTTACCTCCTGAGTAAGCTAGAAAAAGACGATATTATAAAGCTGTACTACGCTGGCAAAGAGCTCGACTACTTGGTACAAGACAAAAAGATCGTCGAGCCAGGAGCTATTGAATACTTAAAAGGGGATTCGAAAGACGAAACACTTACCCTTATGACCTGCTGGCCCCCCGGCACGGCAATAAAACGCCTGGTCATTCTTGCAGAAGAAATTAGGTAGCGATCCGAGACCCACTAGTTTTATTCTTAATTTCTCTGTGACATAATGGATTTAGTTATGGCGCACCCTGCCCTCACCTTATTTTTCCCCCACCCCCACAACAATCACAAGGCGAAGCTTCTCTGGCCGAGATCCATTGTCATTCTCATCGGTCTCTTTATCATGGGGCGCTCAATCGTCGATATTACCATCGGCTTACTTCCCGGTGTCTTGGGCTATGCTTCACAGATAGACCCGGCAAAAGTGATCGAGATTACCAATAGTGAGCGACTAAATGCCGGCCTGGCCGCAGTGAGACTAGACGAAGATCTAAATCAAGCCGCTCTCGCCAAAGCTGCCGATATGTTCGCCAATAATTACTGGGCCCATGTTTCTCCTCAAGGTACTGAGCCCTGGTCATTTATCACTACCTCTGGCTACAAGTACCAACATGCTGGAGAAAACTTAGCTAGAGACTTTAGTAATCCAAGAGACATAGTAGCCGCTTGGATGGCATCGCCAACGCACAAAAAGAATTTACTCGATGCACGTTACAAGGACATTGGTATTGCCGTCATGGACGGCTATCTAAACGGTGTCGAGACGACAATAGTCGTCCAGATGTTTGGCACTCCCCAGTCCTCAGTGGCTCGAATCGCCTCCGACACTGTCGATGCCAAACCTGTACAGGCGAGTGAAAAAGTTATCGTCGAGAAACCCGCCGTCTTGGAAGCCAAATCGGTTTCTGCCGGCGAAAAAATAATCCCCTCAGCCGGTATTTCTCCTCTAGACCTTACTCGTTCCTGGTCTCTCGCTTTTGTCGTTCTCATCCTTTTTGCTCTCAGTATGGACTGGCTTTTTGTCCTCCGCTACAACATCATTCGTATCTCGGGCAAGACATGGGCGCATCTAACGTACTTCGCCACCCTTGCAGCCATACTGATTATTATTAAACAAGGTATGATTCTATGAAACGACCACTGAGACATGTCTTTGACTATTTCATCCTAAGTCTCTTTATGTCGTTTGCCATTATCTTGATTTTAATTTTCAATGGTAATCGCACATCCCAAAAAATAATCCTAGTTAGCACTTCACTCCTTTATGTTTTCTGGGGGATTATTCATCACCGCCAGGATGGCAGTCTTCATCGGAAGGTAATCCTGGAATATGTTCTCTATGCTATTTTAGGATCGGTTCTTGTTTTGGGTTTGCTCTAGAAATCTGAGATAATAGGTCCCTATGTCCAAAGAAAAAGTTTTAATCACCGGCGCCAATGGCTTGGTTGGTTCTCGCTTTGTCGAGAAATACTCAAGTGAGTTCCTATTGAAAACTCCGAAATGGCCGGAATTCGATCTTACGGATGTTGAGACTCTGAGACATTATGTCGAACAAGAAAATCCCGACTGGATCATCAATTTTGCTGCCTTTACCGATGTGAATGCCGCCGAGCTGCAGTCGGGGGATGAGCAAGGACTTGCCTGGCAAGTAAACGTCGAGGGTGTCAAGAATCTCTTGTCCGTCTTCAAGTCCAGAAACTTCATTCAGATCTCCACCGACATGGTCTTCCCCGGGGACTTGAGCCAGCCCGGTCCCTACGCTGAGACGGAGATTCCTCCAGACTCCAGTGACAAACTTACCTGGTATGGCTGGACCAAAAACCGTGCCGAAAAGATCGTCAATGAAAGAAACGGAACTATCCTTAGAATCATTTACCCTGTCCGCGCCCACTTCGACGCCAAGTTGGACTACATCCGTGGAGCTTTGGAGAAATATGCCGATGGCAAGATGCATCCTTTATTCTCCGACCAACAGATTTGTATTGCTTTTATCGATCAGATCGCCGAGACTCTAGCCAAAATTATCGATTCCGATTCTCATGGTATTTTCCATTGCGCATCGGACACCACCACTCCATACGAATTGATCACTTATGTAGTGGACCAATTGGGTGGCGATACTTCGGTCATCAAACCCGCTTCTATTGTCGAATTTCTCAAAACTCAAACCAACCCCAACCGTTACCCCGTCTGGGGCGGGCTGAAAACTGTTCAGACAGAAGAAGCCCTAGAAACTCACTTTTCTACTTGGCAAACCGTGGTTGAGCACCTGATCGGCCAGGGCCTTTCTTTACCCAAGAGATAATCGGTTATACTATTTACAGATGACTTCACCACACGTCATTCCTGCGAAGGCAGGAATACATCAAATAGCTCCATACTTTATCTTTTCCTTTTTCTCTTTTTTCGCATTAGTTTTTTCACCACTAGCTATTGCCTCGGCCAAGACAGACTATGACTATCAGTATAGTCAGTATCGTTTGAACTATCCCGAGTACTTACTTCTACGCACGGATTATCTCAACACTCCCAGTCTCGACAATCAGCAAAAAGTAATTCTTTCGGCCAAGCAGACCATCATGTCTCGTGACCTAGCCAAAGCGTCTTTTGCCTGGTACCTAATGGATCTTATCAGCGGCACCAAGACCAATTACCTGCCCATCCAGCCAATATTTTCGGCTTTAACAATTTCCCGGGAATTTTTCTTGGCTGAGGCCCAAAAGTCTCAAAGTATTGTTACTCAAGAAGATCTCAAAAAATTCACCGAGGCCTATCTTAGGTCCGTGGTTCATCACGACCGGATGATTAAATACGGCATCGTAGCGAACAAAATAGCTACCTTGGTGAAAATTCAGATGGACTCCAAATCGGCGCTCGAGTCTCTGATGGCCAAACTACCCGCTTCTCTTCCGGCGACTCTGACCGCCAGGATTCAAGAGCTGAAGACTTCATCCGCTTTCCTCGATGACAAAATAGATTTGATGGCCAAAAATCTGAACCTCATCGAGGCCGAAGAAGAGGCCGATGCAGAAATCTTTTTTTCCTCACGCGTCGAAAGGCTAATGGAAATCCGCAGTCTTCAGCTGGATTGGATTAACCGCCTCATTGATATTGAAAAAAACTATGCCCAGTCTAACTGACAAAATCACCAATCCGGAAGCCCTAAAACTCATCGCCGATTTCAAGAGCGGAGCTCTCATGGCTCCAATCAAAGCCAAACTTATACTCTATAAGTGGTACCTGATTAGTGGTGGAGTGGTTATCTTTCTCCTCATCGCCCTGGCTATCGGCAAAGCGATTTTTAGGGGTTCAGAGGCTCCCACTTTCCTTCCTCCGGACATTGGTATTCCTTCGCCCACCATAGACAAGACTTTTAATTCATTCTATGAGCCCATCCGCCAAAATATTTTAAATTTTGGAACCGATCTCCCGGATCCGGTAATTCCGGCTCTTGATAATGTTATTGACCTGGAAAGTGCTAATATATAAACTATGACAAAAACCACACCAATAAAAGCTATTACCAAGAAAAATTCTGCAATGAAAGAAACAAAAGCAAAAACAGTTAAGTCTGTTAAAGTCATTAAAAATCTACGCTCTGTTCCAAGTGAACAGCCTTATGAAATTACGGAGGTCAAGCGCTCTCCTTTTGGTTTTTTTGTTAAGGTTTTTTTGATAGTTGCTTTGGGGACCATCCTTTTCCTACTAGCTCAGAAATATCGCGGTCAATTTTTGGCCGGCACAGTCAACTCCGTTCCGGTTACCCGTTTTGAGCTAAATCAAAAGATGGGGGAAAAATACGCCAAAACCACCTTTGATGAGATTGTGTCCGACCGTCTGCTTAAGCAAGAGCTCAAAAAGAATGGCATTGTTGTTTCAGAAGAAGAAGTTTCTGCGGAAATGGCCAAGATAGTCAAAGACTATGGTAGCGATGAAGCCTTCAAGGCCGCACTCACTCAATACAACTTAACTGAAGCCAAAGCCAGAGACTCAATCAAACAAAGCTTAAGTCTCAAGAAGCTGATCGAAAAAACCTACAAAATTGAGATCACCGATGAAGCTGTCAAGAAGTACTTCGACGAGAACGCCAAACTCTTTGAAGGTAAAAAATTCGAGACGGTCTCCGGTGAAATAAAAGACACTCTTTATCAGCAAGAAGTCTACGCCAAGTCTCAAGAATGGTTCGCCGGCGTCAGAAAAGATGCCAAAGTGGTAAGCTTTATCTAACGTGAAGAAATCTGCCCAAAAAAAAGAGATAAGCAAAATAAAAATTAGTTTCCCGGTGAAGCGCTGGATTGTTCCGGCGCTTACCGCTGTTGTCGTCATTGGTATTACTTCTTTTGCCTTACTCCAGAGGAGAGCTCCCAGCCCGGCCACTCCGTCGGAGTCCCCCAAAGTCACTCTTCTTCCGGCCGAAAGCATCGCTCTTCCAAACCCCGACCTTCGAAGTGGCAATTCTCTGGAGGCGGTTCTGAAAAATCGACGTACTCGGAGGGACTTCCTGGATACCGAGCTTTCTCTTAAGCAAATCTCCCAGCTCCTTTGGTCTGCTCAAGGAGTCACTGTAGATTGGGGCGGCCGCACGGCTCCTTCAGCCAAGTCCACTTACCCTCTCTCGGTTTATTTAATTGCCTCCAAGGTACAAGGACTGGATCCCGGTGAGTATCAGTACATTCCGGGCGATCGCACCCCCGTTCACGCCCTCAAACCTATCAAGAAGGTTGAGCTTCAGAAAGCGCTCTTTGAAGCGCTAAATGAAAGCTCTTTTAGAGCGGCACCTGCCGTCCTAATTATTACCGGAAACATGGGCAAGATGGCCGAAGCTTATGGAGGTATCCCTCACGACAAGGAAGTTTATCTCGAGGCCGGCCATGCGGCCGAAAATCTTTATCTCCAGTCCGAAAGCCTTCATCTTGGCATGGTCACGATTAGCTCTTTTTCAGAGGCCAAAATCAAAGATCTAGTCACCATCCCCAGTTCTGAGACTATAATCTACCTTATTCCTTTAGGAATTCCAAAACAATAATACTAAAACACATGGCAGAAAACGAACCCATAATAGATGAGAAAAAGTTAAGAGAGCAAGCAGCGCAGATGGGAATAATAAGTCCTTTGGCTGTAGACAATCTAATTACGATGATTCGTGAGGGAGAGGCCTCTAGTCTTTCTAAGGCTATAGAAAAGATGCAGGGGGATGACGCTGGGACAAACAACGACTCTCACTCATCCAGAAACTAGCTGTCATTCCGGGCTTGACCCGGAATCCATAAAAATTAATTCCTAATTTTGATTTTTAGAGTTTTTGAGTTTTTTATTTCCCCTTCCTCCACTCCTCAATCTTCTTGTGATCCCCTGAGAGAAGCACTTCCGGTACCTTCCACCCCTTATACTCCGCCGGTCTAGTGTATTGAGGGTACTCCATGGCCATCTCCTCACTGTAGGACTCTTCTGTAAGCGACTCTGGATTCCCGAGTACTCCGGGCATCAGCCGGCAAAGACTATCCACCACCACCATCACCGGAAGCTCGCCTCCACTAAGGACGTAAGGTCCGATACTATAAATTTCATCGGCCAAATTTTCATGCACCCGGTGATCAATGCCCTCAAAGTGTGGAGCTATAAATATCAGATGTTCCTCGGTTTTGAGTTTCTCTGCAGCTTTCTGGTCGTACATCTTTCCCTTCGTATCCATAAGAATCACCTTGGTTTTGAGTTTTTGAGTTTTTGCGTTTTCGAGTTTTTGATTTTTTAAGTCTGTTATGGCTCTCTCCACCACATCCACCCTCATCACCATACCCGCTCCACCGCCAAAAGGTCGGCCGTCCACACTCTTGTAGTTATCATCGCTCCAGTCCCGCAAATTATGTACCTTGATCCGGACTGTCTCTGTGCCTACAGCCCGCCCGATAATCGAGGTTTTAAATACCCCCTCAAACATTTCCGGAAATATGGTCAATATATCAATCTTCATAGCCTTATTATATCGTCATTGCGAGTCCCGCCACAGCGGGCGTGGCAATCTCACTCTACCTACTATGATTTCTCGGTCTATAATATCCTCATGCCAAGACTTGTAACCAAAACCGCCAGAGAGCCGATGTTGATCGGTGATAAGAAATTCTGTATGTGCGGTCTTTCCAGTTCTCAGCCACTCTGCGACAAGTCTCACGTGTTGACTAAAGACGAATCAGACGGCAAGCTGTACTGGTATCAGAATGGCAAGCGGGAAGAAGTTATTCAAGAGTCCGACGGCGGCGACTGTTCCGGGCACTGTGGTGACGGCGGTTGCGGTCATTGCCAGCACTAGTTATGAAAAAACTCCCCGTCGCTGTTATCGTCATCCCTACATATAACGAAGCCGACTCCATCGGCAAAATGATCGACTATCTTTTTACCGTCACCTTTCCTTCTATCCAAGACTGGGACTGTAAAGTATTGGTCGTGGATGATACTTCTCCCGATGGCACATACAAGGTGGTTCAAGCAAAACAAAAAAAATTCAAGAACCTATTTCTATCTCTAAGCGCCAAGAAAGCCGGCATTGGTGGCGCCTATGTTCGAGGATTCAGGTACGCTATGAAAGAGCTTGGAGCCGACGTGGTGATAGAGATGGATGGGGACTTCCAGCATCCTCCCAAGTTAGTACCTCGCTTGTTGAAAGAAATAAACGAAGGGTACGACTACGTCATGGGGTCCCGCAAGGTCAAGGGCGGCAGTAATCCCAAGGGCTGGGGCTTTAAGCGTGTCTTCTTTAGTGAGGTGGGAGGCTTATTGGCGCGTTTCATTCTTTTATTCCCCACCAAAAATTTCTTCCGTATTACCGACCCCACCGGTGGTTTCAAGGCTTCCCGCGTCAAAGGTTTTGTAGACACGATGGACATGGACCACCTATATTCCAGGAGTTTCGGCTACAAGCTGGAATTCCTTTACAAGATGGTTCAGCTTGGAGCCAAGACCAAAGAAGTTCCTCTCCAGTTTCATGTCCGCACCCAAGGAGAATCCAAGATCGAGCCCCAAACTGCCAAGGATATCTTGAGGACTGTTCTTCTCCTCCGCTGGCATGATCCATCCACTCAAAAATTCCTGAAATTCGGCACCATAGGCCTCTTTGGTTTTGTGATCAATAAGATTGGGCTCGATGTCTTTGCCAAGATTCTCGGTAACATCATCAATGTTATTGGAGTGAGAAATACTGTCGCAAATGCTCTCGCCGCCGAGGTTTCCATCATCAGCAATTTTATTTTGAATAACCTCTGGACCTTCAAAAACGAAAAACTGGTCTGGGGTAGTAAGCTTATCAAAAAGTTTACTACCTTTAATCTCAGCTCAGTGATTTCCGGCATTGTAATTCCCAGTATCATTATCGGTATTGGTACTCAAATCTTTGGCGATGTCTACCGCACCCTCTTCCTAGTTCTGGCCGTCTTCTTTTTCACCGTCCCCCTCAACTGGTTCATCTACAACCTCATCATCTGGAAGAAAACTCAAAAAATCTAAAACTCAAAAACTCAAGTTTAATATTTTTTAAATAAAAACGAAAACATTAGACGAACGAACAAGTATGTTTTTTCTTGACGTCATAAAATTGTGTAAGTCCCTTACGAGAAACGCAGTTAATGAGCGAATAATCAAGCAGCTGGTTGCCTCATCTGTCTCTATTGCTGCAAATTATCAAGAGGCAACATGCGCAATGAGTAAAAAGGATTTTGTAAAATGTTTGAAGATTTCGAGAAAGGAAGCCAAAGAAACTACATTGTGGCTATCTGGGCTAAGGGAATCAGATCCATCTTGTTCAGAGAAAGCTGATCGTTTGTGTGGGGAAGCAAATGAACTAGCTTATATTTTGACTAGCATCATCATTAAAAACGACAAGTAACTCACTATTTTGAGTTTTTGATTTTTTGAGTTTTTTTATAGGTATGGTGCCCAGTCGGCGATGGGGGCAGTGTTATTCAGGAGGAAGGTCCAAGAGTAAAGCAGGATGGGAACTACGAGTAGGCAAGCCACAATCTTGAATTCTTTTTTCTGAACCAGCTTATCCCAGCCAATAAGGACAAATGGCGCGATAGGCAGTATGTATCTACTAATATCCCGGTGGGCAACAAACAAGGTAGAGAGGAAAAATAGTCCGGAAAAGTAATACTCAATCGTCAGTTTCTTGTCCCTGAGCTTCATAATTCCCACTCCAAAGATTAGCCAAGTCCAGATGACATCCTCCAGCCAAAAGCTCCCTACCCAGCTTTGTCCCTTGGGAGCAAAGACACTAAATGGTGGCCAGAAGAGATGAATATTATCCCCACTATGGAAGTAAGCCCAAAAGTCTCCAGTCCGGAACTTAAACAAATAAAACAAATCCAAGGCTGCAAAGGGCATCAATAGAATTGGTGCATACTTCCATTGGATCCTCTTTTGTTTCCAGGAATCTACCAAAGCAAAGATTCCGTAAGCTGCCAGCAGAATCACGGCCGGACTTTTGGTCAAGAGGGCTAGGTACCCCCAGAGAGCGGTCCACCAAAACTTTTCTTTTCTAAAGTTATATATACTCGCCAAGATAAAGAAGATAAACCACGGCTCGGGAGATCCCACGGCCCGCACAGCCACCCACCGGGCGGGGAGAATAAGGAAAGCTAGACATAGCCAAAAAGCATTTTTACTAAGCTTAAATTCAGTAATGTACTTGTAAAGCATTAGAAAACACAAGATGCTTCCCACAAGTGTCGAGAGCAGCATGGCTGTGGGCCCTTTGAGTACAGTGTCAAAAATCGAGATTATGGCCGGGTAGAGAGGGAAATGCGCCGGATAGTACTCCGCCGGCAGTGGGCTGGAGAACTCAGTCTTTATTTTTTCGACGTTGTACCAAGTCTTGGCCACGATCAGGTAATTGGGACCGTCAAAGTTCTGCCAGAGGGTCGTATTTCCACCGGAAAAGTCTAGTCCCCACCCTGGTAAGGTAATTTTGGTCGCAAATGGGAGCCAAACCAGCAGGCTAAAGAGAATGACAATAATCGCTAAATACGCTCGTTTCATCTACCTCTAGTATATACTTGTGAGTATGGCACGACAAATAGAAAAATTGTCAGTCTTTCTGCCGGCATTCAACGAAGAGGCCAGTATAGAGAAAACTGTTAAGAATGTGACTGATAATTTAAATCGGAACGTGTCTACTTGGGAGCTCATTATAGTAAACGATGGCTCCAAAGATAAAACCGGTGTCATAGTGGACCGACTTGTCAAAAAAGATAAAAGAATCTCCGCTATTCATCATTCACCCAACCGGGGTTACGGGGCTGCTCTCAAAAGCGGCCTCTATGCTTGCCAATACCCTTGGATTTCTTTTATCGACTCCGATGGACAGTTTGATTTTTCGGAAATAAACCGTTTCCTGGATACCCAGCAAAAGACCGATGCGGATCTGGTCATCGGCTACTATCTAGGACGCAAAGTTTCCTTTATGAGAAAACTAAATACCTTTGCCTGGCAAGTCCTGGTCAGACTACTATTTGGACTGTCTGTCAGAGATATTGATTGTGGTTTCAAACTCATTTCTAAGAAAGTCATCGATAAGATTGAGCCACTTCAGAGCGAACGTGGTGCTTTCATTAGTAGTGAGTTCCTCATCAAGGCCAAGAAAGCCGGCTTCAAAATAGTTGAGATTGGTGTCAGCCACTTTCCCCGTAAACAAGGGGAGGGGACCGGAGCCAACTTGGATGTCATTATCCAAAGCTTTATCGATCTATTTAAACTCTGGTACAAATTGAAATAACAATACCAACCTGTCATTCCTGCGAAGGCAGGAATCCATCCAATGAATACAATATTTTCTTTCATCAAAAAAAACAAACTAGAATCTTTCCTAATTGCTTCTATTATTCTAATTGCCCTTTTCCTTCGATTGTATCGAATAAATGAATTTATGACTTTCTTGGGTGATGAAGGCCGCGACGTTCGGATCGTGCGAGACCTAGTCACCAAGGGGAATCTCGTCTTCATCGGTCCCCAGACCAGTATTGGCAATATGTACCTCGGCCCTCTCTACTACTATATGATGGCCCCTGCCATGCTCCTATCTGGCCTTAATCCAGTTGCACCCGCTGCCACTATTGCCCTTCTTGGAACTTTGACTGTTTGGCTTACCTGGTTCGTCGGTCGAAAGTGGTTCAGTCGCTCCGCCGGCCTGATTGCCGCCCTCCTCTTTGCCGTCTCTCCGGTCGCCATTATTTATTCCCGATCTTCTTGGAATCCAAACCCCATGCCTTTATTTGCTCTTCTCTCAGTTTGGGGTATCTATGAAGTCTGGCAAGCCAAAAATTACTTCTGGTTACCCTTCGTCGGTATTTCCTTTGCTTTTGCTCTTCAGATGCACTACCTCGGTCTAATCCTTATTCCGGTCATCGGTCTTTTCTGGCTCCTGACTCTGATATCAATCAACAAAGCCAAAGATTTTAAATCAAGAATAATCTTTATCCGTTTTACTCTTTTTGCGTTTTTGATTTTTTTCCTCTTAATGTCCCCACTCCTTCTCTTTGATATCAAACATAACTGGATGAACTTCAACGCTTTCAAAGCCTTTTTCTCAGATCGTCAAACGACTGTGAATCTCAATCCGGCCAGGTCGGACCGCTTCTTGCCGGTCATCCTTATGACCGTCACCGATATGGTCCTAGCTCGCCAAGAGATTTTCGCCCCTGTAGTCAGTATGGTCCTTTTGTTGCTTTCCACATTGGTCTTTATCAAGTCAAAATGGCAGACTTCATTAAAAGTTCTTTTTGTTTGGCTTGGTTTCGCCATCCTAGGTCTCAGTGTCTACAAGCAACATGTCTACATTCACTACCTCGGTTTTATTTACCCCGCTATTTATCTTTTACTCGGTGCGATTCTCGGATTTCTCTGGGAGCAAAAAATCATTTTAAAAATTTCCGCCCTTGCCCTCGTCATTTTTCTTTCTGCCTACAGTCTATTTTTTAGCCCTGTCAAAGAAAGTCCCAATCGCCAGCTCCAGAGGACCGAGGCAGCCGTTGATCTCATCATTCGGGAGTCCAGAGGGGAGCCTTTTAATTTTGGTCTCATTGCCAAGCAAAACTACGATGAGTCCTATCGCTATTTCCTGGAAAACAAAAAAGCTAACTTAGTCCGGGGGGAAGAAAAAGTCGTCGATCAGCTTTTTGTGATCTGTGAGGATGGAGATAAATGCCAGCCGGAAGGCAACCCCGCCTGGCAAATCGCCGTTTTTGGACCATCGCACGTCGAAAACTCTTGGAACCTTGATTATCTCAAAATCTACCGTTTAGTACATACTTTATGAGCTCTACTCAGCCCCTCTCACCCTTAATTTGGTTAGATCTGGAATTTACCGGTTTGGATGTCAAGGATAGTGTCATCGTCGAGATCGCCACTGTGGTCACAGATGGAGATTTAGAGATTCTTGGTACCGGTCCTGACCTGGTGATCAACCAGCCGGAGTCCATCTTGCGAAAAATGCCCCTGTGGAATCAGGAGCATTTTGGCGAGTCAGGTTTGTTGGCCGAAATTCGTCAGTCACAAACTACTACTGCCATGGCCGAGGAGCAAACCATAAGCTTTTTGAAAAAGTACTGCGCGCCTCATACAGCTCTTTTGGCCGGGTCTTCGATCTACATGGATCGGGAATTCCTGCGGTTGTATATGCCCCGCCTCTACGACTTTGTTCACTACCGCATCGTGGATACCAATACTCTGAAGGAGCTGATGCACCGGTGGTATCCAAGTGTTCCGGACTATCCCAAAATTGAGCCTCACCGGGCCAAGGGGGACATCTTGGAGTCCATCGATGAGTTAAAATACTACCATGACAGGATATTTAAATAACTTCCCAAATCCTTGTCATTCCGGGCCTGACCCGGAATCTATATAAATCTATCAAATGCCACCAAAGTTATCCATTGTCCTCAGTAACTACAACGAACACGCCAATCTCGAAAGAGGTGTCCTGGAGCAGATGTCAAACTACTTGATGAAAGCTAAATTCACCTGGGAGGTCATTATCAACGATGATGGTTCCACCGACGGCGGAGACAAAATTATAGATAGGTTCGCAAAGTCTCATTCAGGATTCAGAATGATTCTCGGCAAGCACGGCGGTAAAGCTGCCGGCGTCTGGAATGGTATCCAAGCCGCCCGGGGTGAAATTGTTTTGTTTACGGACATGGATCAATCAACTCCTTTAAAAGAAGTTGAGAAACTACTGCCCTGGTTTGATGAGGGCTTTGATGTAGTCTTTGGTTCCAGAGGTAAAATGCGCAAAAATTTTCCCATTACTCGCCAAGTTACTTCTTGGGGTTTTCGATTTTTCCGGGGTCTCTTTCTCCTTCGGGATGTCGTCGATACCCAGTGTGGCTTTAAGGCACTGAGGATCGATGTGGCCAAAAAGATTTTTCCGCTTCTGTCAGTCATCAAAAACAAAAAAGCCACTACCAAGGGATGGACCGTCTCAGCTTTTGATGTGGAGCTACTTTTCCTCGCCGAAAAGCTGGGCTACAAACTAAAAGAAATCGATGTAAATTGGAAAAATGAAGACACTTCCACCAGTAAGCAAAAGAGCTTTATTGGCGAATCCATCGATATGCTGATGCAAATCATGCAAGTCAAGATTAACGACCTTTCCGGAAAATATGACCAAAAATAGAGTCCTTCAACTGCTATCTCTCGCAGGTATTACTCTGGCTTTGTTTATATTTTTCAGGACTTATCACCTAAACGAAATTCCGGTCTTTGTGGACGAGGCTATCTATATCCGTTGGTCTCAAGTGATGAGAGCCGAGCCCACCCTTCGCTTTCTCCCACTTCAAGATGGCAAGCAACCTCTCTTCATGTGGGCCACAATTCCTTTTCTTAAAGTCATCTCCGACCCGCTCCTCGCCGGCAGGGCACTTTCTGTTTTTGCCGGTCTTGGTTCGCTCATTGGAGTGGGAGTGTTGGCTTATGTCCTCTTTGCCGACATCTTTGTGGCTTTGTTCTCTTCTCTTATCTATGCTTTGGTTCCCTTTACTATGTTTTTCGACCGGATGGCTTTGGCCGACAGCCTTCTCGCCATGTTTGGTCTTTGGTCTCTCGTCTTCGCACTTCGGTTTGTAAAAACTTTAAGAATCGAACAAGCTATGTACTTGGGTTTTGCTATTGGTGGTGGCCTACTTACCAAGTCTCCGGCGGCTATTTATTATGTCTGGTCTCTGGTCACTCTTATTTTCTTTTTCAATTGGAAAAATATCAAGCCAAACACCCTGGGTCAGCTTCTCTGGGGCTTATTCCTCGCCTTGATGATTTCTCAGGCAATGTATGCCATTCTTCATCTCGGCGTAGGCTTTGAGATGATCGGATCACGGAACCAGGACTATGTTTACTCATTTAAAGAGGTACTGTCGCATCCACTTTCACCTCTCATTGGCAATCTCAAAAGCACTGCCAACTGGCTCTTTCTTCTCTTGTCTCCTACTGTTTTGCTTCTCGGTGGTCTCGGTCTGTTAAACGTTAAGTACAGGCGGTCATATCTCTTTTTAATATTGATCTCTTTATTGCCCCTGGTCTTTCAAGCCTTTATTGCCAAAGCCTACACTAGTCGTTATATTCTTTACGCCGCTGTACCCTTAATTCCTCTAGCTGGACTTGGTTTTCAGTGGTTGGCGAGCCGCAAAGGGAAATTGATCAATGCTTCCATCGCCCTTTTTCTCTCGGTTCCTCTCATTATGACTTTTGTCTATTTACTCCGTCCTGCTCTGGCCCCCATGTCCTTGGATATGCGCAGTGGGTACCTGGAAGAATGGACCGCCGGTTGGGGTCAAAAAGAGGTGGCCCAACATTTATTAAATGAAGAAGCCAAAGGGAATTCTTCAGTTGTTTTCACCGAAGGTTTCTTTGGTACCCTCCCAGATGGTCTCCAAATTTATACAGAGGGTCATCCCAATATCACTATTGTCGGGTCAAATCCGTACGTGGCCGAGATTCCTTCGGGTTTACTTAACACGGACCGGAAGAACCTTCGCTTCCTGGTGATCAATAAGTCGAGAAACCACCTTCTCTCAGCTGATCTCGAAAAATTAGAATTAATTAAAGAGTTTCCAAAGCCGGCTCGCCTAGATGGCTCTCAAGAAGTTCTCCAGTTCTTCCGCCTAAAATAACTTCTTTCCCCGTATATAATCAAACTACATGCGCTACCTTCTTCATTTGATTTCAATCTTTTTCAAGCTCCTGTGGCGATTTCGTTTGGAACTAGTTTTATTCCTCCTAATCATTCCGGCTTTTCAGGATTTGCTCAGGCCAGGCTTTTTTCCGATGCACGACGATCTTCAGGTCTTCCGTCTTTTTGAAGTCGACAAATGTGTTCGCGATGGCCAGTTTCCTTGTCGCTGGGTGCCGGATGCCGGCTTTGGTTATGGGTACCCTCTCATGCAGTTTTATCCTCCCATGCCTTACTATCCTATGGAGCTCATGGTGCTTCTTGGATTTGGCTTTTTCTGGCCGGTCAAAATTATTTTTGCCCTCGCCTTTGTTTTTTCTGCACTGGGTATGTATTTACTGGGCAAAGAATTCTTTGGTAAGTGGGGAGGAGTCATTGCCTCGGTCCTCTATGTTTATTCCCCTTATCACTCCGTAGATATTTACGTCCGTGGTGCTCTGAATGAGGCCTGGGGCATGGTCTGGTTTCCCTTCGTCCTCCTGTACATATACCGATTGATAATAAATAGTCATTCCCGACCTGCCTCGCGGCAAGGCGGGCCTGATCGGGAATCCAAATCCTCGTCATTGCGAGGAGGTACTCTGACGTGGCAATCTATAAAAATCTTTCAATCACCCAAGACAGACTTTATTTTATTAAGCATCGCCATCGCCCTCCAAATATCTTCACACAATGTCATGACTATGGTCTTTGCGCCTTCGGCCATTTTGTGGGCTCTCTTCTGGCTCTGGCGCAGCAAAAAGATTCTTCCCCTACGCGATCTTATCTTGTCGGGTGTTCTCGGAGTAGGTCTCGCCGCCTTCTTCTTTATCCCAGTAGTTTTGGAACAAAAATTTGTCCACGTCGACTCCATGATGGTCGGATACTTTAACTACTTGGCCCATTTTGCCGACATCAAACAGCTTTTTACTTCCCGTTTCTGGGGGTATGGGGGATCTACCTGGGGTCCGGAGGATGGCATGTCCTTCTCCATCGGTCATGTTCAGTGGATCGCCGCCCTGCTAGCTACAGGAATAGCAGTTTGCCGTCTGTCATTCCTGCGAAAGCAGGAATCCATCAAATTTCACTCCATCAATTTAATGATCATCATGACCGTTATTTTTGGCTTTGTTTACGCCTTCCTGTCCCATGGCCGCTCGGTCGAAATTTGGAAAGTCATTCCTCTACTCCAGTACGCTCAGTTCCCCTGGAGGTTGGTCGCCTTAATTGTCTTTTATTTCTCTTTTGCTTCCGGGTATCTCGCCACCCTTTCTTTTCCCAAATTTACGAAACCGTTTTTATTTTCCTTTCTCATTATCGGGACCATTGTTTTTAATCTACCCTTTTTCAAAGTCGAGCGACACACCCGCGTCACTTTGGGCGAAAAGCTTTCCGGTCTTTCCTGGGAGAATCAAGTGACCGGTGGCATCTTTGATTACTTACCTCGCTCGGCTCCCAAGCCGCCGGGGGCACCTGCTTTTACCATTCCGGTCTTTCCTGAAGGTCAAGGTGGTATCCTGAACTACCGTTCCGGGACAAACTGGCTCAACTTCGATGTCAATATTTCTTCCGCCTCAGCCAAGGTAATGCTTCCGCTCTACACTTTCCCCGGCTTGGTGACTAAAGTTGATGGCCGGAAGGTTAAGACCGAGATCGATGAAGATCTGGGTCGTGTCATCGTTAATGTTACTCAAGGGATTCATCACGTCGAAGCCAAAATTGGTTACACCGCGGTCCGTCTCTTCTCCGACTTGTTTACTCTACTGTCTCTTCTCATATTAATAAAATTAATCGCTCATGATCGAAAACGCCCCGCCTGACGCCCCCACGATCATTGAGTCTCAGGAAGTCAAACGCCGTTCGGTTTCCGGTGTGCTGGCCCTCATCTCCCGGACCTTCATCATCCAGATCATTTCTTTTGTCGCCACTCTTTCGCTCACTATTTTCTTAGACCCCAATACATACGGTATTTTTTATCTGGTCTCCTCGGTCGTAAATTTTCTGGCTTACTTCTCGGACGTCGGACTGGCCGCAGCTCTCATTCAGAAAAAAGAAGCCATTACCGAAGAAGATCTTTCGACTACTTTTACAGTTCAGCAAATTCTGGTTATTACCCTCCTCACAATTCTTTTTCTACTCTCACCGATAATTCGGACTCAGTACGGGATCGATCAGGCCGGCATGTATCTCTTGTACGCTATGGGCATCTCGCTTTTCCTGAGTTCTCTCAAAACCATTCCTTCCATTATGTTAGAAAGGGAGATCAAGTTTAGTAAACTCATTTTGCCTCAAGTTCTGGAAACCCTGACTTTCAACGGTTTAGCTGTCTACTTTGCCTGGCGCGGCTTTGGTGTCACTTCTTTTACCTATGCCGTTCTCGGACGGGGGATAGTTGGCCTCGTTGCAATGTATCTTGTCTATCCTTGGAGGCCGCGGTTTGGCATCAACCGACTCTCGCTTTCTCACCTTCTGCGTTTCGGTTTACCTTACCAAGCCAATACTTTTTTGGCCGTCCTAAAGGATGATGGCATGACTATTATCTTGACCCGCATTATCGGGACTCAAGGTCTCGGATACATCGGCTGGGCTTCCCGCTGGGCCGGACTACCACTACGGATCGTCATGGACAATCTAACCAAAGTTTCTTTCCCCACATTTGCGAGACTTCAGCACGATAAAGTGAGACTGGCCAAAGCTGTCGAAATTAGTCTCAAATACATGTGTCTTTTGTCCTTCCCTATTCTGGCAGGTATGGGTTTTGTGGCGCTTCCTATGACACACCTTATCCCTCGCTACGCGAAGTGGCTCCCGGCCATAATTCCGCTTTACCTCTATTTATATAACTCCGCCTGGGCCAGTATTAGTACCAGTCTTACGAATCTCTTGAATGCCACCGGACACATCAAATCTACTTTCAAGCTGATGCTGATGTGGACAGGGCTCACCTGGGCGGTCATGCCTCTCATGGCGATTAAATTTGGCTTTTTAGGGGTTGCCTACGCGACCGGGATCATTGCCACCTCGTCCATCGTGACTATTCTAATGGCCAAGAGCCATGTCAGTTTTAGCTTACTGAAGATCGTCAAAACTCCTTTGATCGCCACCTCTCTTATGTCGCTGTTTCTATTTTTAGCCACCGATTTTATTACCTCTTTCTCTGCATTAACTGTTACTGTCTTAGTTTCCATTATCATTTACTCCCTGGCGATTTTGTTACTGGAAGGCAAATTATTTTTTACGGAAACCCTTAGCTACTTTAAGATAAAACATGCTTAAGAAAATATTCTTAGTTCTATCACTTCTCTTTTTCACTTTTACCGGTAAGGCTTTGGCTTTCAAGCCGGAAACCTTTGTCACCTTTGGGAACCCTGTTCGTGGTCCGGAAGGCTGGCAGACACCTGGCCAAAGTCCTCTCGCGATGCCCATTTTTCAGTACAACGAGTCCACTGCCTCCGCCTTTCCTCTGACCTGGTTACTAAGGTACGATGCGGTGCAAGATGCGACCATTTCCGCTTTTTTTAATAGTCTGATTGAGATAGACAAACACCAATCCCTGGGCGCCTTTTTGGAAATTACGCCCAAATTAGCCGAAGTAGCGAAAGTCACCTACCCAGCAGGGATCTCCATTTTTGATTCGAACAGGATCTTTCTCTCTGGCTACTCAGTTGAGGATCGAAAAGCCATTATCGATACTTATATGGAGGCTTTTTTCGTGCGCTTCGGTTTTTATCCTAAGTCGGTTTCTGCTTGGCACCTGGATAGTACCTCGCTGGAATATCTTCAGTCCAAGTACTCGGTGCTGATTGCCATGAACTGCGATGATCAGTACTCTACCGATCATTACCGCCTCTGGGGAGGGTATCTTGGTAGTCCCTACTTTCCGGACAAAAATAATTCCTTAATCCCGGCCGATAGTTTAAATACTCGTGTCAATCTCGCCATGGTCCGCTGGGCTCAGCGGGACCTCTTTAATTTCTATGGCCCAAAATCCGAATCAATTTACTCGGTCCAAGTCAATGACTATCTCGCTGCCGGCCAAAGCAATAAGTACTTTGACAAACTCTTGGGGATGTACGAACAAAAATTTTTAAACGACTTTACTCACGTCAATATAGGCTTGGAGAACGACTACAGTTTGGCTCTTTACCAAGGTGAAATAAAAAATGTTTATAAAAGTTTGAAAGACAATCATGACAAGTTTAGTCTTCACCCCATCTCACTCTCCGACTTTGGTGATTGGTTCAAAGCCCGCTACCCCGAAAGCACCCCTGCGTATTATTATCAAACGGCGGATCCCACCGGTACCCTGCCGGGTAAAGTCATCTGGTATCAGAGTCCTTACTATCGAATCGGCCTGAAGTCCGAAAATGGCCAAACCAAAATTATCGATTTCCGCGTCTACAACCGCGAAATCTATGAGGATTATTTTGCTACTCCAAATCAAAGCCTGGACCTCTATCACGAGATTCCGGCCATCATCGACTCAGTCAAGTTCCCCGGGTCGGAAGTGATTTTGGATCTCGATCTGGAGAGAGCCACCCCGGTCCACTCCAAGCAGTGGGATAGCTGGGAAATTAGCTTCGCTCTAGAAGGGAAAGTCCTCACTCTCTATCCGGACAAACTTTCTTTCACCGGCTTTAGTTCTCCGGTTATTCAAGCCAAAGATATTTCGGTGGTTACCAAGAAAAAGGTCACTACATGGTACTTGACTCCCTTTACTCCCTTCAAAAAAACCTCTTCCCTTACTTGGCTCTTTTGGCTTCTCGCCATCATTGTCATTTCTAAATTGATTAAAAAAATTAAACGCTCAGGCACCCCAGGAAGTGGCAATCAAAAAACCAACCGTGTCATTCCCGACCTGATCGGGAATCTATACAAATTTTTCCAAAATAACTTTCAACTATCGATGGCAATTGGCATTTTTGTCTCCCTTCTCGCCGGCCTGACAGTCTTCAGAAACGGCCTTCTCTACCCCTTTGGTATGGGGTTTTGGGGTCCAAATGGTCACGATGCCATTTTCCATCTTTCTTTTATCGAAAAGTTTGCTGGTGCTCCTCTTAGCTTTTCTCATCCCCAGATAGCCGGTGAGAAAATCTCCAACTATCATTTTTTATTTGATTTTTTTTCCGGTCTCATAGTTAAGCTTTTTGGACTTTCCGCGATGGACTTTTACTTCCGTATATTTCCCGTTCTTGCCGGCCTGACGATTATCTTCCTGCTGGACAAGCTACTCAAGTCATGGCACTACTCCCGTCCCGAAAGAGTGTTGTCTTTTCTTCTGGTATTTCTTGCCGGCTCGTTTGGCTTCATTCCCAAGCTCCTCACGGGACAAGATTATTTTGCGGGGGAGTCTGCCTTCTGGTCCAATCAGTCTGTCTCCATCTTTCTCAATCCTCCCTTCGCCCTCTCCATCATCGTCCTCCTCCTCTTCCTGGTCGTCATTGCGAGGAGCGGTGGCGACGTGGCAATCCAGTCCAAATCGTCATTGCGAGGAGCGGGCGACCTGCCTGCCGGCAGGCAGGCGTGGCAATCTCACTCCATCGTTGCAATAATCCTCGGCGCTCTTCTCTCCCAGACCAAAATCTATGCCTTCATTTTGCTTCTAGGTGCTCTTTTGCTATCCAGAAAATACAAATTATTCATAGGTGTTCTCGTTCTTGGGACTCTCATTTCCCTTCCCTTCACTACTATTGGGGGCCCGTCTCCTTTTATCTTTTCACCCCTCTGGTTCCCCAGAAGTCTCTTTGCCTCTTTTGACCGATTCTACTGGCCACAGCTGGTCTCCGCTTGGCAAGCCTACGAAGCCTCAGGGAATTTTATTAAGCTAAGTCTGGTCAATCTTTTTGCCCTCATCATCTTTTTACTTGGCAATCTGGGAATAAGAATCTTGGGTCTCATCAATGTAGTAAATACTAAGTCCGAAAACTCTTCGGAAACCCTAGTCCGCTGGATAATACTTTTTGGACTACTACTACCTCTTCTCTTTATCCAGAATATCAATCCCTGGAATACCATCCAGTTCATGTACTACGCTCTTTTCTTCCTCGGCCTTTTCACCGCCAAAGGAATCCTGTCATTGCGAACCCGCCATGGTGGGTGTGGCAATCTATGTAAATCAGTTCCAATCTTCTTCCTCATCCTCCTCGCCATCCTCACCAGTGTCGGCACTCTAAAAGACTACTTTACCTACTTCTCAGCCTCCAGACTGAGCTACACCGAGCTTCTGGCTCTGGATAAGCTCAGGGATCAGCCCAAAGGGATAGTTCTTTCTCCTCTCTTCAATCCAGAGACTTCCAGGACTATCTACGCCCCCAAGCCACTTTACTCTTATGTCTCCACTGCCTATATTTCAGCTCTTTCGGGTCAGCCCGAATTCCTTTCGGACACAATCAACCTTGACATTACCGGTTTTGACTACACCGGCCGCGCCAGGGATATTCAGCGCTTCTACAATACTTCGGATAGTGAGTGGGGGATAAGCTTCCTGGAGAAGAATGATATCCAATATGTCTACGAGACTCCGTTACAAAAGTTACACCTTCATCCAAATGACCTCCGACTTCAAAAAATCTTTGACTCCGGTGAAATAAACATCTACAAAACGTCTTATTAACCTGCCTTCTGTTCCGTCATTGCGAACCGTGTACTCACGGTGTGGCAATCTATAAAAATTAAATCAAACTTCCAAATAAATCACTCCACTCGGGATTCAACTTGTCTATCAAATTCAATTTTTTTCTTCTAGAGCCAGCCTTTATTTGCTTTTCTCTTGTAATCGCATCTCTAATATCCTCATGAAACTCATAATAGACCAATAAATGTAATCCATATATTTCTGTAAATCCTTCAACTAAATTATTTTTATGCTCCCATACCCGCCTAAGTAAATTGTTTGTCACTCCCACATACAAAGTTCCATTCTTTAGGTTTGTCATTATGTATACACACGGGTATATTGTGTTCATTTGTATAGATTGCCACACCCGCCAAGGCGGGTTCGCAATGACAGCAATAAAACTAGGTAACAATCCAATTCTACATATATAATTAACACAAAGATGTCCAAGATAAAAATCTCAGCAGTAGTAAATACCAGGAACGAAGAGGCCAATATCTTTGACTGCCTCAAGACTCTCAAGTTTTGTGATGAGATTGTGGTCGTGGATATGCAGTCGAAAGACAATACCAAGGAAATTGCCAAAGAGTTTACCGATCGTATCTACGACCACGAGGCAGTAGGCTACGTCGAACCGGCCAGAAATTTTGCCATCAAAAAAGCTCTCGGAGACTGGATCTTTATTATCGATGCCGACGAACGCATCCCCAAAACCTTGGCGGCCAAGCTCATCGAAATTGCCGACGCAGACAAAGCTGACTTTGTCCGTATCCCCAGAAAGAACTTTGTTTTTGGCCAGTGGCTCCAGCACTCCCGCTGGTGGCCCGATCACAATATTCGATTTTTCAAAAAAGGGGCGGTTGAGTGGCAGGATGAAATTCACTCTGTTCCGGTAACTTTTGGCACCGGTCTTACTCTGGAGGCCGAGTCCTCTCTCGCCTTAGAGCATCTCCATTACCAAACCATTGACGAGTACTTTCTGCGATCCCTTCGTTACTCCACCCAGCAGGCCAAAGAGCTCATCGACTCCGGCTACAAGTTTGATCCGGCTGACCTAATCAAGAAACCTATTGGCGAATTCCTCTCGCGTTTCTTTGCCGGAGAGGGTTACAAAGATGGTCTTCATGGTTTAGCTATCGCTTTTCTTCAGTTTTTCTCCATCCTCCTTATCTATCTCAAGGTCTGGCAGTCGGAGGGCTTCAAGCCGGTTAGAGAAGGGGAGTTCACCCCACTCTGGCAAAAAATCTTTAAGGAAAAATTCAAAGAAATCCGTTACTGGTTTCTGACAGCCAAGCTCCAGGGTTCACACTCCAAGACCGAAGTCTTCTTCCTAAAGCTCCAGCGACGCTTTTTAAAATAAAATCAAATGTCTCAAATAGAGAAGAATTCACTTTGTGAATCTTCATTTATAGCTAATTCTGAGGAATTTCCCAATGGGGTGGAGCTCCTTGTCTTTGAGCGGGATGGCAGATTTAGAGAAGGTAACACTAGTATCATTTTGGATAAATATATTTCTAAAATCCCTTCTACTTGGATCAGCTATCCGGAGACCGTAAAGAGGATTCTCTATTCACTGGACAGACTAGGTTTTCGACTTGAGACATTTGCCGGTTCGGAAAATTACTATGATATTTTTTGGATCAAGATAGACCTAAGTGAATCGCATCTCACCCTTCTATTTTCCGAGAATGGATCCCCGTCAGGATGGTTTTTGTCCTAGAGTAGCTTATTTACACGCATTCGCCCTATCCGGCAGTACCGGGACGCCATTTTTACTATCTCTAGTAATGAGGTAGTAGGCCACCTCGTTGTCAGGATACTTGATGACGTCAAGCAGTTTGATTCCGGTCGGTACACCATCTCTGTCGGCACTTCGGAAGTCGAGTGGAAGATCCACAAAACCCAGCATATAAATAGTCTCAGGATTTAAATTTTTGATCTGATCAAAGGTGCATGGTAGACCCACTCTATCAAATGGCTTTACTGCGTCAAGGGGCATATTTTTCTGGATATTTGCATCAAATTCTGAGCCGTAGGACTGAACATCTTTAGGGGGAGTATTTGACCAGAAAAAGTAATACAGCATGGGCACATCATTTAGTCGGGTGAGCCTCACCAGTTTATACTGATTCTTAAGGATCGAAATTTTCTGAATCGCCTGTTTGTAGCCATATCCAAACTGTTTGGCACTTTCAATGGGGTAGTGCACAAAATAATTTTGTAAATAGAAAACCACCGCTGTCAGCCAAACCAGGAAAAGAATGGGTATCCCCAAACGAAATTTTTTGTTTTTCTCAAGCCAAGTAAATATCTCGGTATAGCCCAAACCAACTATTAGTAGTAGCGGGCCGGCCAGAGTCATCAGTCGAGAGGCGTGATTTGCTCCGTCTATGGTCAGGTCGGAGGGAACGGGAGCCAAGACCAAGAGTGCCACGAGCAGTCGGTATTTCTTGTGCTTTGTACGAGTAAAGACTACTCCCAAGCCGATCAGGAGGCCAATCGCATCCACAAAAAGTAGCTCTCCGGAGTTACTAGGTGAATGACGTCCATTTGGGTCCCCAGTCAAAAAAAGAAAATCAGACGAAAAATTCTGATAATAATTACTACCAAAAGCAGTCAGGTAGCTAACTGCTTTGTTGTGAAAGAATCTTGCCCACCAGACTGATTTTTTACCAATTTCTGGATTTCCAAAGTCGTTCGAATCTACCTCACGACCTCTAATTATTTTAATGGGAGTCGTAGGGTCGGAAAAAACCGAGATTTGGCCAATTCTGGTTTGGTCTGGTGAAGCAATGGTGGTGGAATATATGAATGGCAATGTCATGGCAGAAAAAATGATTAGCCAGGTCGCAATTCGGACAATGCCTTCTTTCCAAAACTCTCTAAAATAAATAATCAGGAGAACTATCACTATTAACGGAGAAAATAAGCTCATTGTTCTGTACGTGTAAATATTTAGCCCCAGCAGAACAGCGGATAAGAAAAAAGCCCAACGCTTCTTGGAACTTTGCCAATAGAGAAAAACAGAAATCGACGCCAAGAAAATCATCAGCATAAAAATAGCTTCAAAGGCCATACGACTAAATTGAATTTGCCAAGGTGAGAAGGCAAAGACCAGTCCGGTGATGACACTGGCCATTTTCTTCCCAGTCAGCTGGTAAGCGAGCAGCATCGCCAGAATTACCACCATTACTCCCGCGAAGGCCGCACCGGCTCTTACCTGATATTCCGGTGACTGAAAAAGTAGCGATGGTAAGACCGAAAAGTAGATAGGTAAAGGTGTTTTATCGGTATTAAAAGATCTTAGGAAAAAAGGGCTCACCCCACCCCGGTAATCTTTACCGGTGGTCAGCAAGCTTCTCACTTGATAACCCAGATCAATTTCATCGTAGTAGAGTCCGGCCGGCACTTTGTCCAGCCTTACAAACCTCACAACCAGAGCTAAGAGTATTACCACCCCAATCCAAACCCAGCTACTTCTGTTCTTTTTTATTCCCATCAGTTTTTATTTTACTCCCCTCCCATAACAATCAGCTCATAACTTGAGTTCTTGAGTTCTAGAGTTTTATATTCCACGAATACATATATAATATACGTACATGAAAATTGCCTTTGTAACGGTTAACTTTCACAGTGATGAGGACACATCTGAAGTTGTTACCCAGCTAGAGAAAAACATCTTACCTTCCGGGGTCGAATTAGTTATTTATTGTGTAGACAACTCTATTTCCGAATCCCTCAAAAATAGTTTAGAAGATTACGAGCATACCGTCTATGTACACTCTCCCGGGAACATCGGTTTCGCGGCCGGAAACAATCTTGGCATGCGGCGAGCCCTATCAGACAGGTGTGACCTGGTAGTCCTTATAAATAATGACACCATAGTTCCGACAGACTTAGTCCAAAATATTCTAAACTCACCCGTGAGTGATGAAGAGGTTGGAGTGGTCGGAGGCCTTATTTATTTTGCCAAAGGCTTCGAATTTAAAGCAAATTATCATGAGTCCGATCTGGGCAAAGTCCTCTGGTACGCCGGTGGTAAGCACGATTGGAAGAATGTTTATGGGAGTCATCTGGGTGTCGATGAAGTGGATAAGGGCCAGTACGACAAAATTAGAAACACCGATTTTGTCACAGGTTGTCTCTTTATTGTC
>CAZUFH010000001.1:0-21323 GCA_964618885.1 uncultured Pseudomonadales bacterium | reverse complement strand
GGATGAGGATTAAGGTCTTGGAAGAGGTTGGCCTTTTTGACGAGCGCTACTGTCTTTACTTTGAAGACTCCGATCTTTGTATGCGGATCAAAAGAGCCGGATACAAAATTGTAGTTGATCCTCAGATCAAGATCTGGCACAAAGTAGCCCAAAGCTCAGGTATCGGCTCACCACTCAATGATTACTTTATTACCAGGAATCGTCTACTCTTCGGATTTTCCTACGCTAGTCTCCGGACGAGGTTCGCTCTTCTAAGAGAAGCTGTCAAAAAGTTACTCATCGGTACTCCGGCTCAGAAAATAGCCGTCAGGGACTTCTTTATTAGAAAATTTGGCTGGGGAAGCTGGAACAAAAATGTTCAAGTCCCCGGCAAACAATAAGATGAAACTATCAATCATTATTCTAGCGAGGAATGTAGCCGAAGAAATCGTCGCGGCTATCAAATCCTCACAGTTTGCCGATGAAATAGTTGTCGTGGATACCGGCTCTACGGACGGCACCCTTGAGGTGTGTCGCAAGTTCGGTACCAAAATTGTCCATGCCACCGGGAATAGCTTTGCTAAATGGCGGAACGACGGAGCTAAGTCAGCCAAAGGAGACTGGCTTTTGTACCTGGACTCCGACGAAAGAATTCCGGTGAGGCTCGCTCGCGAAATTCTGAGCACTATCGAAAACCCAGTCCACCAGGCTTACACTATTAGCCGCTACGAAGTTTTTTTGGGCAGTCATCTCAACCATTGGGGAGACCCCCGTGTCTTACGTTTCATCCAGAAGTCAGCTCTCAAGCGCTGGGAAGGCAAGCTTCATGAGCAGCCAAAGATCGAAGGCACTATTGGAGACCTGAGACAGCAGATGGTTCATCTTTCTCACAAAAACATCGACGAAAAATTGCCGAACACTCTCCAGTGGTCCAAAATAGAAGCCAAGATGCTTCTGGACTCCGGCCATCCTCCTATGGCTGGGTGGAGATTTATCCGGATCATGCTCACTGAGTTTTGGGATCGATGTATCCGCCAAGGTTTATGGAGAGATGGCACAGAAGGTTGGATTGAAATTATTTATCAAATGTTTAGTAAGTTCATCACTTACGAACGGCTCTGGGAGATGCAAAGAAAACCTTCATTAAAAGAAACTTATGATAATCTGGACAGGCAGATTCTCACCGAATGGAAGGATGCACCTTCGTCATTGCGAGGAACGAAGTGACGTGGCAATCCATATAAATAACGCATATGAAAAAAGCTTTAATCTACGATCCATATTTAAACACTCTCGGAGGAGGGGAGCGCTATGTCTATTCTTTCGCTCTGGGCTTAATCGAAAACGGCTACCAAGTGGTCCTGGCCTGGCCCTCCCGCAAAGAGCTGGACGAGGCCCAAGTCCGCTTTGGCTTAGACTTATCTCAGATCACCATTGACGAAGAGGCTTATAAGCTTTGTAGCCAAAAAACAGCATACACCGAAAGGCTTAGCTTTACCAAAGAGTACGATCTAATTTTTTGGGTTAGCGATGGCAGCCTACCTTTCTTATTTTCAAAAAATAACTTGATCCACCTCCAGGTCCCTTTCAAAAAAATTGGGGGCAATGCTACCATCACCAATCTCAAGACCGTCTTTATCAACAAGTTTGTCTACAACTCGGACTTTACCAGGAATGTTTTGGAAAAACACTTGCAGCCGGATAAGGGTATTGTTCTCTATCCTCCGATAGATATAGATAGTTTCACTCCAGGGAAAAAGGAAAATATTATCCTCTCGGTTGCCCGTTTTGACTCTCCTTCTCATGGTAAGCGCCAAGACGTCTTGATAGACGCTTTTAGAATACTTTCGGAGAAGACCAAGGGCTACCAACTGATTCTCGCAGGTGGTCTCGTGGGCGATGAGGTCGTCATCCAAAAATTAAGAAATCTCGCCAAAGGACTAAAAGTGGAATTCGTCATCAACCCGGACTTTAGCGAATTAAAGAGTTTGTATGCCAAATCTAAGTTCTTTTGGCACGCCGCTGGATACGAAATAAACGAGCAGACAGACCCCGAGAAAGTTGAGCACTTCGGTATGACCACTGTCGAGGCCATGGCCTCCGGTGCCGTCCCGGTGGTCATCGCCAAAGGTGGTCAAAAGGAGATCGTAGTCCATGGCACCGGTTTTCTTTGTGCTGACCCTGTTGAGATGGCGGAGAAGACTGAAGAGCTTATCAATGATCCAAAGACTTTAGCTGCTATGTCGGCCGCCGCCATCAATCGGTCGAAAGCTTTTTCCATCGCCGAGTTCAACCAAAAATTGGCCACCCTTCTCAAATAGTCACCGGAGGACTACAATTGCCTTTGTAATACATGTTGCAAAAGCAGAGTTTACTGACAAGCCTTTTCATCGCTGTTTTAGTTGTTAGCACCTTGATCAAGGTGCTTTCCGTCTGGAACTACAATCTTCCCTTTACTTTCGATCAGGGCAGAGACATGATCGATCTCCGTCGTATGGTGGTTACTCACACTCCTCGTCTCGTCGGCCCTACTACCAGCATCAATGGTGTTCTTCTGGGGCCCTTCTACTACTACTTCATTCTTCCCCCCTTCCTTATTTTCGGAGGAGACCCTTTGGCCATCATATTGTGGCAAAGTTTATGGTTTCAGCTAGCCGTTATTTTTCTGTGGTTTATTTTAAAACGAAAGTCCCTCATCCAAGCTAATATCACTGGCATCCTCTTACTGTTGATGCCTATAGGATTTTACAACGCCCGAATGTTTTTCAATGCTAATCTCATGCCGGTCTTTACCATTCTTTTCTTTGCGACTCTAATTTGGGCCTTGTCCCCAAACACGTCATTGCGAGGAGCAGAGCGACGTGGCAATCTATTTAAGTTATTTATTCTTGGATTAGTTAGCGGGCTCTCTCTCCAGATCGAGGCCGCCTTCGGCATTCTCTTTTTCCCCTTCGCTTTACTTTTTGTTTTCTTCATTTGTCATTCCGGGCTTGACCCGGAATCCATAAAAATTAAATTCAAGACAACACTACCTCTCTTATTCGGTTTCCTTCTCACCCTTATACCCCAAGTCCTCTTTGAGTTTAGACACGGCTTTCAGATGACCAAAATTCTTGTCTCGGAATTTGCCGGCAGATCGGCTATTTTAGGTCCTCAACTAGACTGGGGGGAAAAGCTGACAGAAAGAGGTCTGATCCTAGTGAATCTCCTTCGGGATACCAACCACATCCCTTTCGAAATTCTCCAAGTGATTTACTGGACTCTGATTGCAGTTGCTTTTGTCTTTTTCTTTTTGTACCGCCAAAAGGAAAATAAAGTGCCAAATAATCTCTTATCTATGTCCACGTTCTTTATTATTTTTACCTTTGCCTTTTACTTATTCTTTCCTCAGCAGGTGAAGCACTGGTACGTCCTCGGTTTATCTGTTCCCCTTGTTCTTTTATTCAGCTCTCTGTTGGAAAGAATTTATATCATGAGTCTTTTTAGCGCTTTCCTCATCTGGTTTTTTCTGTTATTTGCCCTATTTCACACTCTCAAGGCTCATACCGAGTACATCACCCAAAATTCTTTGACGAACGAATCATCCGATCCGAGTAACTTACGAAATGAAATGAAAGCGGTTGATTGGGTCTACTCAGAGGCTAGGGGCAGAGGGCTTCGTGTCTATAGCTACGTACCTCCCATCTATGATTTTGCTTTCCAACATGTTTTTTGGTGGTATGGTACCCGAAAATACGGCTATCAGCCGGAAGATATCGCCTACTTACCAGGTCAACCAGAATATATGCTGGATCGTAAGCAAGCTTGGACCAAGACGAGACCAACGAAGTCCGGGACACCGGTCTATCTAATTATTCAAGGCGATGGAGATCACTCCAAACGCTTCCAAGAGTGGCAAGGAAACTTTGCCTATCTCTGTCAGGTCAAAGAGCAGCAAATTATGGAAAGTCTCAAGGTCATGGAACTCACTTCCTGTCTAAAGTAGATCAAGTTTGCTAAACTAAGGGAGTGAAAAAATTAGACGCAGCCCTCCTCTTTCTCATCGGACTTGTCACTGTCTCTATTCTATATTTTTCCCGTCAGATTTTCTTTTACAAATACAATCCTGAGTACTACGAAAATTATTACTATAACTCTCAGTGGAATGTACCCCAGAGCTCGCGTGGTATCTCCGACGGAGAGCTCTACAAGTTTGTTGGCTACCGCCTAGTTCAGGGTGAAAACCCTTTTAATATCAACTACGAAGTTCCTCCTTTTGCCAAGTATCTCTACGGCTTGGCAGAGTACACAATTGGGAACCCCTACTGGATCAGTTTGGGTTTTTACCTCCTTACCGGACTAGCGGTCTACTCGCTCTGCCTTGAGCTCTTCTCTAGTCGGACATCAGCCTTACTCGGCCTCCTCCTCTTTGTGACCACTCCTTTTATCGCTACCCAGATCAAAGAAACCATGTTGGATCTGCCCCTTACGTCTCTATTTGCCTTTCACGCACTTTTCTTTGTCAAGTTTTTTAAAAGACTCAAGCCGCGAGACCTCATTTGGGCCGGCATTTTTCTCGGGCTCGCCACCGGTACCAAGATTGGAGTTTACACTCCCCTAACTCTGCTCATCGGTTTGACACTGGTTTTCTTGAGTTCTCGAAAGTTCTTTAATCCTCTTCTCTATCTATCTTCGGTCTTTGCCGGATATGTCATTTCTTTTTTCTCTTATTTTATACATCACCCCAATCCGCTACCTTGGCTCCGGCTTCACGAAAAACCACTAGACTTTTATCTTCATAGTGGCGTGGGTTCGGTAGATTATCTCAATCAGTGGCGGGGGATCTTCCTGAATACTTATCAAGGTTTTTGGGTGGGTGGTGCTCAGACCGGACTAGGGGATTGGTCCCTTATCTTGCCCCTTGGAGTCCTCCTCACTCTAGTGATACTTGTTTTAAGCCTCAAGAAAAAAAATTATTCCTGGATCTATCTCACTCTTTTTAGCCTTGGAGTTCTAGCCGTCAATACTGTCATTCCCTTTTGGGCGCGCTACCTCATGCCCGTCGTCCCTCTCTTTATTCTTTTTATTCTCTTCGCTTTCCGGAAGTTCACACCGCTTATCCTTATCCTGGCCTTCCTCAATCTCACCATTCTACTGCCGACTCTGACAGTCAGAAATTTACCCGGCCATTCCGAGGCAGTCTCCCGCTTCCTAAATACCAGAGCCTACCGGGAGCTCTATCGCAGCATCGACTCTGCTACCCGTGAGAAGTATCCGGAACAGAAGTTTATTTCAACCATGGAAAGCTTTTATACCACTTTGAGAGTCAAAAAAATCGAAGTCACGATTACCGACATTATTGATACCAAAGATATTCACCGTGGACTAATCACCACGAAATATCAGACTGATTTTGGTGAGTACACCAACAATCAAGAATTAAATTTTGTGATCGAACACAATCAGTGGAAAACAGTCTGGAAATGGGATTACCTCTCTCCCGGTTTTGATCCAGAGGGGAAGATCGAAATTGTTCCGGGCAAGGGTGCCAAAGTGAAAAACCAAAAAAACGTCTATATCGTCACCTCTCGAATGAGTGAACAAGGAAAATATTTATTGGCCCTATCCAATCTCACTATCATCGGACAGCCTCTGATTGACGAGGGTCTACGACAAACTATTCCGGATAATTTTCCCAGGTTTGTGGGAGAGCTTCATCCGTCACTGGATTTGGATACTATCGAAAGAAACCTCTTGTCGGGTATCGAAATCAGAGAGGATAAAATCATCTCCTCCGGCACTTTTGTCTTCGTCAATAAAAGTGGAAACAAAAAGGAAGTACCCTTCGTAAACAAAAAATAACTTAGCATGAAAAGATTATTTACGGTTTTTGGTTTTGTCCTTATTATTGGGGCTCTTTTTTACTCCTACTTCAAGGATCAAAATGCACCACTTCCTATTGATATCCCGGTGGGAATGTACTACCCCTGGCTAAATGAAAGTTATGGTTATGCCGTCCGCCCACCGGTAAAAAACTCCCTAATTTCAGACACCGTCTCCCAGTTTTGGATCTGGAGGAATCGAGGTGTTTCCTCCTTACTAGAGGGAAAGATAAACTTTTGGAATCCATACTCATTTTCGGGGTATGAAATGTCACCCTGGTTCCATACCATGCTTTTCTCGCCCTTAAATATTTTTTATGTCTTTCTGCCACAGATAGACGCCATGTCCTTTATCGTGATTTCCCAGGTCCTTTTATCTTTATTGGGTGGCTATCTTTTGGGTTCGATTATTTTTTCTTCGTCTATATCCGGCTGGATGATGGCGCTTGGCTGGACTATGTCGAGCTTTTTCATTGGGTGGCTTACCTGGGGCACTATCTCCTTTGCCTTGGCCATGCTTCCTTGGGCTTTGTACTTTTTTGAAAAATATCAAGCTTCAGAAAAGAAGAAACTCTCTCTGCTTCTTTGCCTAGTATCACTTGTCTTTTTAATCCTTTCCGGACATCCTCAAACTATTGGTTATTGTTTTGTAATTTTTTATCTTTGGAGCTCCGTCAGACTATTCGAGTCGGACCAAGGGCTATTACCCTCCACTCTCAAGCCATTAATGTTAATATTCACTGCTTTGGTAGTTTCTTCCCCGGTTATCTATCCCTCCCTCAGAATTGTGGGTCAGTCAATCAGGTCTCTCGAGTCACTTTCTGCTGTAAATTTTGGCTTTATTCCTTGGAGTAAGTTGATGGTCACTTTGTTGTCTGCGAATGCCTTTGGAAATCCGTCGAGTGGTAACTACTTTGGAGGAGATTATAATTTTCAGGAGAAGTTGGTGAACTTTGGTATTATTCCTCTTTTCTTAGCCGTTTATCAGATAATCAAATTCATTCGGTCCAGAAAAATAGATTCGCTGGGACTCATCGGCTCATTACTCTTTCTTCTCGGACTATTATTGGTGACTCAATATCCATTTGGTTTTCTCATTTATCGGTTAAATCTTCCTTTGTTATCCACCAGTCCTGCCGGGCGAGGCATTATCCTTACCATTTTTGGAGGATTACTTTTGGCCGGCTCCGGCATTCGAGACCTGTATTCGAAGAAAATAGATAAGCCAGCCTTTTTGCTTTCCACTATTATCTTTGTCTTTACTTTGGTTTCCTTTTACGGTCTGCTTTTGGGGACGCTAATTTTTATCAAGCAGTCCAATCCGGCTTTGGCCAATGCTTACGAAACCATCAGATTAAATTACACTACCTCAGCTAGAAACACCATCTACCCACTCGGAATCCTCTTTGGCTTCTTTAGTGTTGTCCTCCTTGGTTCCAAAATACCTAGATTAAAGCTCCTCGCAACGTATACCATTTTGGCTCTTGTATTTATAGAAAGTTTTATCCTTTTCAAGAAAGTCACACCATTTGTTCCCAAAAATCTATTTTTTCCGGAGACACCTTCTATCACCTTCATAAAAGATAAATCCTCAAAATCAGCCGATCTATTCAGATTTGAGCGGGAGTCCGGCGAGCTCTTACCGCCGAACATGTGGGAGATATTTCGGTTTTACTCTACCTCCGGGTACGACCCTATTGCCCCGCTCCGCTACGAACAATACATGAAGGACTTAGATGTCCATGGATCAATCAGTCGCTACTTCGAGAATGGAGCTGCTCTTGATAAGCTCGATGAATTTGGTGTGAAGTACTTCATGACTCTCAAGCGAAGTGAAGTATCGATTCCGGATAGTGATGGCAAAGTACGCGAGAGCCTGGATCAGAAAACATGGAAACCGGTCTTCACCGAAGGACCGGTCGTGGTGCTGGAAAATCAAAATTATCAGCCTCCTTATTTTTTGAAAGCCACCGACCATAAGAATAAAATTACACTTATCTCTAAGGCAGACGATCTCTGGGAGTTTCGAGTCGAGACTCCGGTCGACAATCGACTTGCCCTTATGGAAAACTACTCAGATCACTGGCTGGCAGAAGTTGACGGGTCCCCGGTCAAGATAGACAGATACAAAGATACTTTCAAAGAAATCGCGGTGCCCAGTGGAGAGCATGTGGTTACTTTTACATATTACAATCCCGAATTTCGGACCGGAATTTTAATTTCTTTAGCAGGCCTCCTACTCTTCATGTTCTATTTATTGAGATATACTTAGCCAGATGCCTCAAAAGCCAAAGATCGATGTCATCATCCCTTCTTACAACGCCAGGTATTTACTGGAGAAGAATTTACCTCATATTGTTGGTCCCATCGAAAATCTTGGAAAATTGATCATTGTAGACAATGGCAGCACCGACGACACATTGATCTGGCTCAGCCGGCACTACCCAGAGGCCATCATAGTGAGAAACGAAACCAACCTTGGCTATACCGGGCCGGTAAACCAAGGAGTAGCTCAGTCCACTTCAGAGTTTTTTATTCTGATCAATAACGACGTTCGCCCTCACCAAGGTTACCTTTCTTCTGCTCTGCCTTACTTTGCCGACCCCGAGGTCTTTGCCGTGACTTTTAATGAGGAGAATGCCTCCTGGCCGGATATGTCTTGGTCCGGAGGGAAGATACAGTATTCTCACGGCAAGGACAAAACCAAACCGGTTCTCTCCGCCTGGGCCTCTGGGGGTAGCGCTATCTTTAGAAGATCTATTTGGAACACTCTTGGTGGGCTAGACGAAATCTACGCCCCTTTCTATTGGGAAGATATCGACATCGGCTACCATGCTTGGAAATCGGGCTACAAAATCATTTGGGAACCCCGTTCGGTCGTCTCTCATGAGCACGAAGCCACCTCCAAAAAACTTGACCCCAAATACATTTCTTTGATAAAGCAAAGAAATGAGCTGTTGTTTAACTGGCTAAATGTCTCTGATCAAGGGTATCGCACCGGTCACTTTATTTTTCTCATCAAACACACTTTGCTTCACCCCGGCTATTTCAAAATTATCCTGGCCGCCGTCTGGCGGCTCCTTACCCACCCTCCTCTCAAAAGAAATTTTCTCATCTCAGACCGGAATGTCTTGTCACATATTTCCAAAGCCATATGAGGCCAGAGCTTTCTATCATCACCGTTGGCTACCGCTCCGAGAAAACCATTGGTCCTTTTCTGGACTCCATCAAAAAGAATCGGGATGGTATCGCCAAGGAAATTATTGTTGTAGATAACTATCCGGCCGATAAGGGAGCCATCGTGGCTGAGAAACATCCTATGAAACCTTTCGTCATCCGGAATACCGAAAATGTGGGTTTCTCCATTGCGATCAATCAGGGGATAAAAGTGTCTCGAGGAAAATATATCCTCATCATCAATCCGGATACCAGATTGGTTGGCTCTGCCCTGAAATACCTGCTAGACTTTGCCCAGAAAACTCCCAAGCTAGGTGCGGTCGCTCCGAGACTCTTGGATGACGACGGTAAAATACAACCTTCATGTTTCAAGTTCCCCACTATTTGGAACGCCATCAAATATAACTTCTTTGGCTGCCATAATTGCTACAAGAAATACAATCCCGGGGATCAAGTGACCCAAGTGGATGTCGCCGTCATGGCCGCTTTTCTGGTTCCCAAGTCGACTCTGGATTATGTGGGTGGTCTGGACGAGAGATACTTTCTCTACTATGAAGATGTAGAGTTCTGTCGCCGTCTTCACCGTTTTGGATTACCGGTATATTACCTTCCGACAGCGAAAGTTCAGCATGCCCATGGAGTGAGCGGCAACTTTACTAGTCACTTGAAGAGCCCTCTTTTGGCCTCGGCCAAGCTTTACTATGGTTCATTTTACTTTGCTGTATTAAACTTAGTTCTATGGATCGGTCACAAATGGCAGGTAATATTAAGACGAAAAAAATTCCGTGATTAAAAATAACCAGATCTTAATCCTTCTTCTCGGCATCGCTGTCGCTCTCAGACTAGTTCTGGCTGTCACGACTTACCACTCCGACCTTGGAGCTTTCGCTCAAGCGGGGAGGGCTATCGCAGGTGAAAATAAGTGGCTAAGTTTTTACGACACGATGCTCACTCCCAAGATTGACACCGTCTTCAATTATCAGCCTCTAGCCTACCTTATCCCGTCTATCTTTTATTTACCTTTCAGAGGAATTGTCATGGAGACCGGCAACCTAGTCAAAGATCACGACTGGATTGTTTCGAACCCCTCAGTCTTCAATCCACTCCTCCTTATTTATAAGTACCCCATGATCCTAGCTGATCTCGCTTTCCTTTGGCTGCTACCAAAGTTTTTCTCCAGAAAGAAGGAAAAAAAGACCGCCATGCTCCTTTGGGCTTTCAATCCGCTCGCTATTTTTGTGAGCTCCATGATGGGCCAGGTGGATATTATCATTGCACTTTTTATAACTGCGGGACTGTATTTATATCAAAAAGAAAAACCTTTTCTTTCGGTGCTCCTTATAGCCCTTTCAGCCCTCATCAAGCCAGCCGGCCTGATCCTCATCCCCATTCTGGCTCTCCATTATTTGGCTACAGAGAAGAAACTATTCCAGTCTATTTTGCTAGGAATTACCGGTTTTGGAGTGTATCTCTTGGGTATCCTTCCTTATCTTGGCTCCGCCACTTATCGTCACTACGCTCTTTTCGCCGAGCAGATAGGAAAGAGTACTTATGCCGCCATTTCCATCGCATCTGGCCATGATATTCCGCTGTTCTTTATTATCTACGCCTTAATTTTGATTCTCGTTTGGCAGAAGCGGCTTTCTTTCTTTACAGCTGTGTCCGCCGCCCTGCTTTCTACTTTAGCCTTTTCCCATTTTCATCCTCAGTGGCTGGTCTGGATTATGCCTTGGCTGGTCATCTACTCCGTCTCTAAGTCTGACTATCTTCTGTACTTTGTCTCTCTCGTTTGTTGGCTTTTCGTGCTCTTTGCTTTTGATCCCTCTTTGCACCTTCAGATATTTATCCACTCCAGCCTCGCTTTGCCCTCATCCATAACGACCTCCTCTTATTTCCTGGAACTAGTGCAAATGTCCCGAGCCGGACTGATTGCCACTCTCATCTATCTCTTGATGGAAAGAAATGAAGCAAACTAAGGTTATATTTTCTTTACTCTTTCTAGCCCTCTTACTCCGGCTAGTTTTTCTTTTTCCTCAGTACTCTGGGGACATCAAAAATCACTTGGTCTGGGGAAATTCTTTTTTACAAAGTCCGGCTGGCTTTTACTCGCGCCACTTTCCGGGGTTCAACGATGCAAATTATCCTCCTTTAGCCATTTTTCTTTTTGCCTTGTCAAATCTCCTGCTCCTCGCTTTCAGAAATTCTTTCGTATATCTAAACAATCTACTCCCAGCCTTTCCCTCATTTTTGGTACCGCTTTTCAATCACGAAAATATGCAGTACGGCTTTCTCAAGTTACCCGGTATTCTTGCCGACCTGGGCATCGGCTATCTATTATTCAAATTTTCTTCTACTGTCATTCCTGGCCCTGCCTTGCCTGCAGGCAGGTTGACCCGGAATCCATCAAAGTTACCCTATTTATTGTCAGCTCTTTATCTCTTTAACCCCGCCGTAATTTACCTCAGTTCCGTCTGGGGTCAGATAGATCCAGTCACCAACTTCTTTCTTTTACTTTCTCTCTATACGGCTTGGACAATCCTTCAAAGTGAACCAAATAACACCACAAAGTCATCCTCTCGTATGCGGGGATCTATACAAGATACCCATATTGCATATTCCATGATATTTTTCACTCTCTCGGCTCTGACGAAGCAAACAGCACTTTGGTTTGCGCCTTTTTATCTCTTTGTTTGGCTAAAGAATCTTCCGGTCCGGCAGCTTGCGACAGGAGTTTTTTACTCGGTTCTCGTATTCTTTATCAGCTACTTGCCCTTCGGCGTAAGCCCCTTTACCGCCCTAAAAAATTATTTCGCTACGCTCAGTGGCTCCTCTTCCGGTGTCTCCGATGCGGCCTGGAATTTTTGGTATCTTTTGTATCCCGCTGGAGCCGAAGACTCCATTCGCCTGGGATTATTTTCCGTTCGTCAAATTTCTGTTTTTTTGCTCGTTTCAATTCTAATTTTCTTTATCTACCGTCTCACTAGACACTACACTCTGAGCACTTTTCTAAGATATCTCTTTCTCTGGTCCTTAGCCGTTTTCTTCCTGCAGACTAGAGTGCATGAGAGACACTTGGCGCCTGCCTTAGTTTTTGGTTTACTCACCTTCGTTGAAAATCCTGCTTGGTGGTTAAGCTATATTAGTCTTAGCTTGTTTCACTTTTTGAATTTATTTTTAACCCTTAAAATCCCCTTTATTTAAATGAAAAAATTTATTCCTCTCTTCATCGGAGTACTTTCGGCTATCCTCATCGGTGCTTTCTTTTCTTTTCGCATACTAGAGACACCACCCGGACTTACGGTAGACGAAGCCGCCTTTGGGTACAACGCCGCCTTACTCGCCAAGACAGCTCACGATGAAAACGGCCGTTTTATGCCTTTCTTTGTTCTGTCTATCGATGGTGCCGACTGGCGACAGCCCGTCTCCCAGTACTACATCACGGCTGTTTTTAAGCTATTTGGTCCTTCACTCTTGGCTCTACGGCTCTCAACCGTCGCAGTCTTACTTATTAGTGTCTTTCTCACATATTTCTGGTTAAGTAAACTCCTGAGTCCCAAGGCTGGTCTTATCGGGGCTCTAGTTTTTCTCACGACACCTATTGTGATGATTCAGACTCACATGGCGCTCGACAATATCTTTCCCATTCCCTTTACTATTTTTTGGCTTATCTGCCTTTGGTACTACTCGAAGACCAAAAGCCTAAAGTACCTTGTGGTGGCGGGCATCTCACTGGGCATAAACTTTTATACCTACAAGGCCATGCGGGCCACTGTTCCCGTCTGGTGTCTACTGACGATAGCATATCTCTTTCAAGGTCTGCATGGACAGTTTGGAAAAAAAGATCTCCAACACTTTTTCCGCCGGTCACTTGCTTTTACTCTTGGAGTGCTACCTTTTTTTGCCATCATTCCTCTGCTAGAGCAAAAATACCCAGGGGCTGTGTTCAACTCACAAGGTTTCCATTGGAGCAGTATTTACGATTTTCTCTATCCTTTTTTGTCCAGTTTTGATCTTTCCTTTTTGTACATCAAAGGAGATGATCTCATCTGGCACTCCACCGGGATTCATGGCATGCTCCTTCTCGCCTCGCTTCCCCTGTTTGCTGTCGGGCTTTATCAAGCTGTTCAGAAGAGAGGTATGTGGACTTTTCTCATCGCCGTAATGCTGACCACCCCCTTACTTTTTGGTTTGGTTGGTAGTGTTCACCGTGCCTCCCGTCTCATGGCCTTTATTCCAGCCTACGTGGCCCTGACTACTCTGGGCATTTTGAAACTCACGGAAATTAAGAACAAAACTCTCGAAAAAACCATCCTCGTCACCATCGCTTTGCTAGTCTCAGTCAATTTTTACGACTTTGTCCGCTACTACTGGTATACCTACCCGGTGATCGCCAGAACTTATTTTCTACCCTCCAATACAGTGGGGGAGGCTTATCTATATCTAGCCAAGGTGGCGGAAAAAAATAATCTGACGCCTTACATCGAACACGGTACTTTCAAGTCCGACGGTCATACCGGCAACTTCCTTGAGGCAGCTTACTTCAATAAACCCTTGATTGCTTGGGAGCCTGGGGATATCCTGCCCCTGAAAAGTATTGTCATGGCAAAATTAGCTCACCAGCCAAATCTGAGAACTCTTGGAACTCCCATCTATGAATACCGATTCTTTGTGAATGAAGGAGAGGCTATAATTGAACCATGATAGAAGCTTTTTTGGCGATCATTATTGCTATCGGTGCTTTCTTCAGGTTAGAAAGTCTCACCCAGTTACCCATCGCACTTTTTGGAGATGAAATTGATGTCGGTTATCAGGCCTGGTCTCTTATATCCACCGGCCGGGACTACATGGGACACTTACTGCCCACCTATATTCAAAGCCTGGCCGAGTGGCGGGCGCCACTACTCATGTATCTTACCGCTCCTTTTGTAGGGATTTTAGGACCCACCGATCTAGCTATCCGTCTCCCCGTCGCCCTCACCGGTATCGCCTCCATTTACCTAATTTATTTGTTAACCATAACTCTCTTCAATTCAGACTCGTCATTGCGAGGAGGCAAAGCCGACGTGGCAATCTCACTCCAAAATCGCAACGCAGTCATCTCCCAAAGGAGTCTCCTTGAAGGTAATCCTGCGAGGAGACTCCTTATTGGTCCCCAGGAATCTCATCTCAAATTTCTCCCTCTCCTCTCCGCCCTCCTCCTCGCCCTCACCCCCTGGCACATCCATTACTCTCGGGCCGCTTTCGAAGTTGTCCCCTTAATTTTTCTCATCATGCTGGGGACCCTGCTGTTTCTTCGCGGCAAGTACTTCGCCAGCCTCATTCCTTTTATCCTTACTCTCTACACCTACTCCACCGCCATGGTTTTTACCCCCTTGTTTTTGCTCGGACTTCTATTTATCGAGAAGCCCAGCCTGAGCCTTAAGAAAAACTGGACAAGACTAATCTTACCTCTCATACTCGCGGCTCCGGTGATTTACAATGTTTTCTTTGGTGCCGCCGGTGGCCGGTTTAATCTCGTCAGTATTTTTGGTGATCCCAAGATTATTGAGTCCGTCATTCTCCAGCGGACCGACCCGTGGGTCAGCAAGTCTTTTATTGAAGTCTTCTTCCACAATAAGTACCACGCAATTCTGATGACCTTTGTCAATAACTACCTCACCGCCTTCTCTCCCCAGTTTCTCTTTATCAGCGGTGACCCCTTTTTCCGTCACTCCATTTCCATGGTAGGGGAACTTCTGATCGTCACCCTTCCCTTACTGCTGGCCGGCCTGTTCTATCTCCTCAAAAATCTGTCCCAAAAAGAAAACAAGTTGCTTCTCCTTTGGCTTTTACTAGCTCCTATTCCCAGCAGTCTAACTACCAATGGTGGCACACATGCCACCAGACTCTTTCTTATGATCCCGCCACTAATTTTGATTTCGTCTCTGGGAGGTATTTATCTACTAGGATTAATTAGTGCTGCAATTACCAAACATTCGTCTCCCGTAGGGGCGACCCGCCCGGTCGCCCGATATTCCGACAATCCAGTTATATTCATTACTATTTTAGTTTTTCTAGCTCTGTTGACGACATCATTCTCAATTTATTATCACCGCTACTCTGCCCATTACCGGTACGAGTCGGCTTCTCTCTGGGGGTACGGTTTTAAAAATATCTTTACGGACCTAAGGCCTCTTACTTCCCAGTATGACAAAGTGTATATCAATAACACTTATCAGCCCACCCTTCTCCTCTTCCTTTTTTACACACAGTATCCGCCCAAGGACTTCCAGAAAAACTTCGTGACGGACAAAGTCGATACCTATCAAACTCCAGCCTTCCACGGCTTTACCTTTGGAGACAAGTATTACTTCGGAGAGTCTCCAAATCTAGATCAGCTAAAGACTCTTCTCACCGACAAAGATCTCTATCTGGCCGTCCAAGGCCGAGAAGGCCAGGGTGACTGGGACTGGAGCAAAAATCCTCTGGAAAATACCAAGGTCATTGCCTCTCAAAAGAACATCTTCGGCCAGCCCCTTTTCTACATCCTTGCCGGCACCAAACTAGATTAATTTACTTATTCTTGAGAGAATAGTGCTTGTGAAATATTTATATGCGGGTCTTTTTTTATTCTCCTTTTCTTTATTTTTATTTCACTTCATTGTTTCCGGACAAGCTGTATATGGAGACGGTATCGGCTACTATGCCCATCTGCATAGCTGGGTAATTGATGGAGACTGGGACTATACCAATGAATATCGACATTTATACGATCACGACCGCAATAATCTAAAAGAAGACTCTCTTGCTCCAAATATCCAAATAGTTGGCACCACGAGTGACGGCAAGGCGGAAAACTTTTATGGTACAGGTGTGGCCGTCTTACTCTTGCCATTCTTTTTGTTAGCTCATTTTCTATCTCTGTTATCCAATGTTTTCGGGGCCAATCTTCCGGTATTAGGATACTCTGACCTGTATCAAATACTGACCGGCTTGGGAGCTGTGTTTTATGCGATTTGTGGGGTATGGATATTGGAAAAAACAATTTTTATCGTGATCAAAGATAGTAAGATTAGTCTCCTTAGTAGCTTTGTTCTTTTTCTGTCCTCTAGCCTCATCTATTACGGGGGATACGATGTCTTGAATTCCCACTTTGCCTCATTTTTTCTATCAAGTCTTTTCTTTTATCTATTATTCTCAAGAGGCCAATATTACTATTTCCCAGTCGCCACTGGAGTCGTAGCTGGTTTGCTAACTATAAATCGACTTCAAGACTCTGCAATCATTATTGTCTGGGGGATAGATCTTTTGTGGTCATATTTTAGGAGTAGTTCCAAAAATATCAAGATAATGTTCGCTGAAATTGGAAAATTTACCTTGGGTTTATTGTTCGCACTAATACCAATGGTGATCCATTGGAGTAAAGTAATTGGGAATCCACTTGCACACCCCTACCTCCGAAGTGTCACCAATAATTTGCAAAAACCTAGTATTGACGTCTTGGGAAGTTTGTTCGACCCTGTTACTGGCCTATTTACCAGAACACCACTAATCCTTGTGTTGTTTGTTTATTTTCTATTAATCAGAAAAAAGAACACCAGATACCTTGTTTTACCTTTTTTGTTTTTTGTGATCCAGTTTGTGATTATCACAATTCAAGGTGGTTGGTCGGCTGCTGCTTTTGGAGGTCGAATGTATCTTTCATCACTACCTTTTTTTGGTATTTTACTGGGCAAACTACTGATGGATATCCGCAAAAGAGGGGGGTTTTTGATTTATTTTTTCGCTGTCACCTTTATATTAATAAACTTTATCTCCATCGCGGCATTTATTTTGAGAGACAAAGGAACCTCGGCTGGGGGCCGCGGAGTAGAGAAATACACGATAAAAAGGATGGAAAAACTGTTTCTCAGTCCTTTTTCCCAATAACACTATCTACGATGTCCTTAGGAAGCGAGGCTGTCGACATCAGGGCCTTTCTGACGCTAGAACCGGCTTCAGATCCGATTTCGTCGGCAGCTTTGACTGCTGCTTCGACCGCAGATTTAGTAGCTTCTACACCAGAGGTGCCCACTGAGCCAGCCGCTTCCACAGCACTTTCAACTGTATGTACTGCCACCGTACCCACGTCTTGCCCAATTTGGGTCGCCGCTTTTACCCCTCCAGAAACGACCGCTGCTACCGCATCGGTAGTAGTTACACCTAGAGATGATGCATCTTTAATGGCTCCTGAGACCTGGTCTTTTACTGTACTTCTTATGGCTGTTGCCATATCACTGACTCCTTGGGTAGAAGCAACTACGGCGTCGGTCGTGCCTTTAATTATGGTGTCGATCATGTTTTCCCCTTTCTGAAATTAATATTATTAACAATTTCAGTTAATCATATTTAATTTGTTTATGCAATATTAATTACAAACGGGTAGGGAAAGATAGCTACTAAATCATCAAGATCGTCTCAGGTTGGTGAGGTGTACATGTAACTAGTTTGCTTGTTTAGTAGGTTATAATATGTCGAATCCCCAAAAGGAGGCACCTTGAACAATAGTGATTTTGATGGTTATGCGTATGGCGAGCTAGGTTATCCTGAAATGCACCAACATCTTCTTCCGCTACTTCAGCCCGGTCAATCTGCCCTCGACATTGGTTTTGGTACTGGACACATGTGCTCCCCCGTGGCCTTCGCTGGGCTCAAGATTGTAGGTCTCGATCGTAACTTGACCTGGCTAAACCACGCTGTGGAGGCATTTGCCGAGGCTGGCTTAGGCGAGCAGTTGACGGTTGTTTGCGCCGATGCTCTCGAGTATATGCAAGAAAACAAGACGAAGTTTCACCTCGTAGTCATGTCTGATTTCCTCATGTTTCAGATAAAGACTTCCGGCAAGACACTTATCAAACTCGCTTATGAGGCATTGCTACCAACAGGTTTAATCTGGATCACTACTCTCTCTACCGGCGACGATTTCTATTCCAGGATGGTTGCCTACCAAGACCCGATCGACTCCGATACCTTCATGTCCTACCATTGTGGTGGCTCAGGACCTGTTTGTTTTTACCACCCATTAGAAATTGAGACTTACCTTCAGTCGATGGGTGCAAAGGTCATCTTTCACACGGAAACCGAGAATACCGCTGGCGGTATGGTTAATATCATCCTCGCTCAGAAACCTGAATAAGCCCCAACCACTCCTCCTCTCGGAGGAGTTTTATTTTTTTAGGTTTCTTGATGATGAGTTCTTAGAACCGGTTTGTGCTCAAATTGTAGGTTTATGGGGTAATTTTTCCAAGTGCGGTTTTTTGGTCGTATGAAGATAGATCAATTAACCTCACAGGCAGACCATTGTCGTCATTTTTATCTTTAATTACTCCACCTTGACTAATTTGTTCAAGGTTAGAAATTAGGATAATTGCTGTATTACGGTCGTTTTCACCCATTTCGGCGGTTAACCCCTTTTTTGTTTCAAAATAATCAGAGGTCCAATAGTATTCAGGTTTTGGTTGTTCTGATGGTTGTGTAGCTCTAAAAAGAAGTATTTTTGATGGATCTATGCCGGCTTCTTTTATATTGTTAATATCGATTGCCTTACCGCTTTCTGGAGGAATTATTACTCCATTAGCCTTTGTCATCTCTGGAGCAGTTGTTTCTGATCCGAACATCGTATTAGGCTCTCCTGCGGCACTGAGCCAGTTGTCTTTTTTTAGCTTAGTCTCAAAAAGAGAGGTGTTTTTTAAATATTGATATTGTTCCTCAGGTGGCAATTGACTTAGAAATTGTTCATTGAACTTTGAGTCTCGAAATATCTCTGAAGTAATGAATCCTGGTTCTATTCCTTCTTTTTTCAATCTTTCAAGCAAAGGTTGTGCAGTTTCATTAGTGATTGCTGCTTCTTCTCCGAAATCTATATCAAAATTACCCATAAGAAACTATAACACAGAGATACATAATATTATATACTGATATATCAATATATATCAGATTATTGGGTTCATGAGGAGATTTGCACCGATTGTTAGCCACCAGACGGACTAAGTTATACAATATATACAGTATGAAGTCCCACAATCTTCTTCTTGGCCTCATTCTGATCCTGGCGCTGGCTCTCCGTCTCATTGGGCTCGGACACATCCCAGCCGGCTTCTCTCCAGACGAGGCTAGCCAAGCTTACTCTGCCTACAGTCTGCTACATACCGGCCGAGATGAGTGGGGGATAGCCTGGCCCCTCGCTTCTTTCAAATCCTTCTTGGACTACAAAGCCCCACTGCAAACTTACCTCATGATCCCTAGTATTGCCCTTTTTGGTCTCAACGAATTTGCCGCCCGTCTCCCCAGCGTCATCTTCGGTGTCCTAGCCATCTTTGCAGTCTATCTACTCTCCAAAGAACTATTTTCTAAAAATACACGTCTCCAAAAATCAACTAATAACCAAGAACCAATCACCAATCACCTCGCACTGCTTGCCGCCCTCTTCCTCGCTCTCTCTCCCTGGCATATCCAGTTTTCCCGGACGGCTCTAGAAGTAAATCTCACTTCTTTTTTATTTCCCCTTGGTCTTTACTTTTTTCTTCGTGGTCTTAAGGATCATCGCCAATTTATTTTGACCTCTGTTCTTTGGGGGTTTAGTCTTTATGCTTATCACTCGGCCAAGATATTTATTCCTCTTTTTGCTTTGTCTCTGCTTTGGCTCTATCGCCGGGAAATTTTTGCCCCCTCCCCGTCATTGCGAGGAGGTACTCCGACGTGGCAATCTCACTCCATAAGCATTCCCATCATCGCGGCCCTTCTGACTTTTATTGTTATTCTCAGCCCACTAGCTCTCGACACTTTTATGGGAAATTCTGCCAAGCGGGGGAGTGATCTCTTGATTACAAACCTCAGTGGTGAGACCAAAAAACTGCTGGATCAGCAAGGGTTTTATTCTCCTTTAGCCAAAATAAATTCAAAATTACCCCGACTGATCCACCATCCGATCTTCACTTTTGTCTCCCAGTTTGGTGAAAACTACTTAAGTTATTTTTCCTTACCTTTTTGGTTTACCGAAGGGGGACGCGAAATTACTTACTCCGTCATCCCCGGCCGGGGCCTTTTGCTTTTCTGGATGCTGCCTTTGGTTCTCTATGGACTTTTTATTCTTTTCAAGAAATCGAGAGGTGAAGGCTACGACGCCAGACCACTCCTCATCTGGCTATTTCTGGCCGCCCTCCCCGCCGCGCTTACCAAAGAAGGTTACCGGCCAAATCGGGCCGGTTCGTTTCTGGTGTATTGGGAGATGATAGCCGCCTTCGGTTTTATCAGTTTACTGGAGATCAAGATAAAATTCCAAAAAACAATCTTAGTTCTCTTTACCTCTTTTGCTCTTGCCTTGACCGGGTTTTATCTCGAAGATTATTTTTTCAATTCTTCGGTGACTTATCCCAAGTCTCTTTCTTTTGGCTGGCGTGACACCATCCATGCCGTCGCCCAGATTCAAGACAACTACGGTACTGTTATGGTGGAGAAGGGGACCCAGAGTCAGGCATTCGTGGCTTTTTATCTGAAGACTTCCCCCAAGGACTTCCAGTCGTCCACCGTTCTCTGGCAAAAGGAGATCGAGAAAAGACAAGTCACTTATCTCGACCAGATGGAAAAATACCGGTTAGGCAAATTTAGCTTTGAAACACTCAACTGGCCGGAAGATAATGACTTGAACACACTCTACGTTTGGCAAGGAAGCTCGCTTTTACCGGCCGAAAGGCATACTATTTATCAGGTAATCACTCCGCCGGGTGAGATAATAATGGAAGTCTTCGACTTTAAGAAATGAAAAAACCACTTTTAGTTTTACTACTTATCACCTTTCTTGGAGGTTTGGTCAGGTTCTTTTGGCTGGATCGCTTCCCGGTAGCCCCGAACTGGGATGAAATAAGTCATGGTTACAATGCTTACTCCATCCTGATGACAGGCAAAGATGAGTGGGGAAACCGCTTGCCTCTGATCTTTCGCGCTTTTGGAGACTACAAACTGCCCGTCTATATCTACCTCACCACTATTCCAGTTTGGCTCTTCGGACTTTCGGTTTTTTCCATCCGCTTTATCTCTGCTCTCGCCGGCACTCTCGCCATCCCCGGAATCTACCTTTTGACAAACTCTCTTTTTCCAAAATATACAATGTCAAATGTAAAATCTAAAATAAACATCGGCCTCCTCTCCGCCTTCTTTCTCGCTCTCCTGCCCTGGCACTTCTTTATTTCCCGCCCGGCTCTGGAAGCCAATCTTGCTCTGACTCTAATTATTTTCGGTTTTTATTTCCTCATCCGCTTTATAAATACCTCATCATTCGTCATTCCGGGC